>JAIOHO010000709.1 GCA_019912905.1 Anaerolineae bacterium | reverse complement strand
GTATAGGTCACGACCACCAGCACCCCACCCATCCCGATCCACAGCAGCAGGGGGCCGCTCTGGAACAGCAGCAGCAGGCCAATCAGGACACCGCCCAACACGGTAGCGATCGCGCCCAACAGTACGTCACGCGGGGTCAGGATCTGATTCTTGATGGTCATGCCTTGTCCCGCCTGTTTGTGTTCATCCGCACCGCGGCGGAAGTCGGCATATTCGTTGACCAGATTCGCGCCGATTTGCAGCAGCAGCGCGCCGATTAATGCCAGCACGAACGGCACCAGTTCGAACACGCCTTGATCCAGGGCGATGACCGCGGCCAGGCCGAGGGGCGCGTAGGTAGCGGTCAGGGTACGCGGGCGGGCGGCACTGTACCAGGCCGCGAATCGAGAATTGGGCGGTGAGCCTGCCATATCAAAACGCCTTCTGAGCAATTCCGTAGATGTCGTTCTTAAGACTGCACACGCATTATACCTGGATTATTCCAATCGAGAGCGCCGTGTTTGGCAGTCATCCCGCAAGGGCTTATAATCCCCCATAGCCGCAGTATATCTTGACGAAAATAACCCATTTGTGAGGAGCGTCTTATGGCAGAAGAGACCTATTCGCCCGCCACGACCGAGTGGTACTACCCACCGGACGAAGTGGTTGAAAACGCGCATGTACCGGATTATGAAGCCGTCTACAAAGAGGCGATGCAGGACATTGAAGGATTCTGGGCCAAGCGAGCCGAAACCCTGGACTGGTACGAGAAGTGGGACCAGGTGCTCGACCGCAGCCAGGCCCCCTTTTACAAGTGGTTCGTCGGCGGCAAGACAAACATCACCCTCAATGCACTCGACCGCCATGTGCAGACCTGGCGTAAAAACAAGCTGGCCCTGATCTGGGAAGGCGAGCCAGGTGACAAAAAGACCTTTTCCTACTGGCGCTTATGGCAGGAAACCAACAAGTTCGCCAACGTCCTGCGCGGCATGGGCGTCAAAAAAGGCGACCGTGTGACTATCTACATGGGGCGCGTGCCGGAACTGGTGATTGCGATGCTGGCCTGCGCCAAAATCGGGGCTATTCACAGCGTCGTCTACGGCGGCTTTTCCGAACAGGCGCTGGCGGACCGCATCGAGGATGCCCAGAGCCGGGTGCTGGTCACCTGTGATGGGGCCTGGCTGCGCGGCGACATCGTGCGCCTGAAAGACACGGTCGATGAAGCGGTCCGCCGGTCGCCGGTGGTCGAAACGGTCATCGTCGTCAAGCGCACCGGCCACGAAGTCAACATGGAGCACGGGCGCGATTACTGGTATCACGACCTCATGTCGCTGCCCATCGCCACCCCGGTCTGCGAAACTCAGGTGATGAACGCCGAGGACCCGCTGTTTATCCTGTATACCAGCGGCACCACCGGCAAACCCAAAGGCGTGCTGCATACGCACGGTGGCTACCAGGTCTACACGGCCACGACCTTGCAGTGGGTCTTCGACATCAAGGACGAGGATCGCTGGTGGTGCGCGGCAGACCCTGGTTGGATCACCGGGCACAGCTACATCGTCTATGCGCCGTTGATCCTGGGCGCGACCGGCTTCATGTACGAAGGCGCGCCGACCTATCCGTATCCCAACCGCTGGTGGAAGATGATCGAGGAGTACGGGATCACCATTCTGTACACCGCGCCGACCGCCATCCGCGGCCTGATGCGCTTCGGCGATGCCTGGCCCAACCGCCACGACCTGAGCAGCCTGCGTCTGCTCGGTTCGGTAGGGGAGCCGATCAACCCGGAAGCCTGGCGCTGGTACTACAAGGTCATCGGCAAGGAACGCTGCCCGATTATGGATACCTGGTGGCAGACCGAGACGGGCGGTTTTATGATCACGCCGCTGCCTTCGGTGCCGCTGAAACCCGGCAGTGCGACCCGGCCATTCCCCGGCATCGAGGTCGATGTGGTGGATGAAGAGGGCAATTCCTGTGGGCCGAACGAAGATGGCAAGCTGGTCATTAAGCAGCCCTGGCCGAGCATGCTGCGCACCGTCTACGGCGATCCGGACCGCTACGTCTCGCAGTACTGGAGCGAGTACAAGAAGCAGGGTTGGTATCTGGCGGGCGACTCGGCGCGCAAGGACGAAGACGGTTACATCTGGGTGATTGGGCGCATCGACGATGTGCTCAAAGTCAGCGGCTACCGTCTGGGTACGGCGGAGGTCGAATCCGGCCTGGTCAGTCATCCGAAAGTGGCCGAAGCCGCGGTGATCGGCGTGCCCGATGAACTCAAAGGCAACATCATTTACGCCTACTGCATCCTGGCGGCGGGCCTCGAAGGTTCGGATGCGCTGGTGGACGAGCTGAAAAACCATGTGCGCCACGAAGTCGGGCCGATTGCCGTACCTGCCCGGATCGAGTTTGTCGATAAGCTGCCCAAGACCCGATCCGGCAAGATCATGCGCCGCGTGCTCAAAGCCCGCGCGCTCGGCCAACCCGAAGGCGACCTGAGCACCCTCGAAAGTTAAGTCTTATTAGCGACAGAACACAAAAGCGGCGAGCCACAACGACTCGCCGCTTTCATTTCGCAGCGGTTCAATGACCGCGCAGTGGCTCAGTTATTGTGCGCCATAAGCTGGCCGCTGCTCTTGACCGGGATGCTGCGCGGCTGCGCTTCGGGCGACTTGGGCAGCGTCAGGGTCAGCAGACCGCTCTGGTAATTGGCCTCGACCGCATTGGCATTCACCGGCGCGGGCAGGCTAATGCTGCGGCTGATCGTGCCGAAGGGACGTTCTTGCAGCAGCACGCGGGTGCCTTCTGGCACTTCCAACCTGGGCAGGTCGGCGCTGATCGTCAGGGCGTCGTGGTGCAGCTTGATGTTGAACTGATCCGGCTCCACGCCAGGGATTGACGCCACGACGGTATAGGCTTCATCCGTCTCCAGGACGTCCAGCAGCAGGCTGCCATTGAACGTCAGGCCGCTGGTGCGCCAACTGTCGTCAAACATGCGATCGAGGGCGCTCTGCATCGCTGCCATTTCACGGAAGGGATTCCAGCGAACGATGGTACTCATGATGTTGTCCTCCAGAAAACTTTGTCTGAAATGACGGGTTGTAAACCGTATCCTCATCCCTGTTTTTAGGCCGAAATTGTAAGAATTACATCAGCACCATATCGGAGAAAAATATGAGATTTAGACCCTCAGCGGATGTAGGAACGCGGGGTGGCTGTCATTCGGGTTACTTTAATCTGGCTGCGGTCAATCAGCGTGCCGACCCGGTCGCTGATTTCGTTTTTCCAGACGTCGCTTTCGTAGACGGCGGCGTAGAGCGCCTTTCGCGATTCCTCGTCTTCGAAGCGGCGAATCCAGATGTACTGGTTACTTTCTTCATCGACAAAACTGCCCAGAATCGTCATGCCTTTGGACATCTGAAAAGGGATAATGACCTCATCCATAAACTGAACCCATTCTTCCCGTTTGCCGGGCTGAATCTGATACTGGCGTAATTCGAAAAACATTGGGGCCTCCTGCTGGCGTGACGATTAATCCAGGGCGGAAGTGTAATCAACGATGACCATTCTGTCCAAACCGATTCCCGATGCCATGTGCCCGATAATTCGGTACACTGGGCAGATGCGTATCAAAGAAAGGTCATAGAGTGATGTCTTCTCCCATTGAAAACGCCATCGAGTACGCCCAGGCCCACCGTGACTCCTTCCTGGAAGGCTATCAGGAACTGCTGAGTATTCCGTCCATCAGCACCGATCCGACCTACAAAGCGGAGCTGGAACGCTGTGCCGACTGGATTGTGGCGGAGATGACCCGGATTGGCCTGAAGAACAGTCGCAAGATGCCCACCACCGGGCACCCGGTAATCTACGGGGAATGGCTGGAAGCAGGTGGCGATAAACCGACGGTCGTCATCTACGCGCATTACGATGTCCAGCCGGTCGATCCGCTGAATCTATGGGAAACCCCGCCGTTCGAACCGAGCGTCCGGGATGGCAAGCTGTACGCGCGCGGCAGTGCCGATAACAAAAGCGGCATCTGGGGCAACCTCAAAACCCTGGAGTCGATTCTGGCGACAGAAGGCCGCCTGCCGGTCAACGTCAAGGTGTTTTTCGAAGGCGAGGAGGAAACCGGTTCGCCCAGCGCCGCGCCGTTTGTCGTAGCACACAAGGACCTGCTGGCTGCCGACGCGCTTATGATGAGCGACAGCGGCTTCGACCCCGATCATCCCATGATTGGCTACACGGCGCGCGGCATCATCTCGGCGGAAGTGACCGTTCGCGGGCCGGATCATGATCTGCATTCCGGCGGATACGGCGGGGTCGTCCACAACCCGCTGCATACGGTCGGCAAAATCATTGCCTCATTCCACGACGACCGCGGGCGCATCCAGATTCCAGGCTACTATGACGAGGTCCGCGAATTGGACGAGGAAGAACGGGCGCAGCTCCTGGAAACCTACAAGATCACCGGCCCGGAATTTGAAGCCAAATCCGGCGTCGAACACTTCTGGGGAGAAAGCATCGCGCCGGTTCCGGTGCGCGCGACTTCGCTGCCCACGCTCGACGTCAACGGCATCAGCGGTGGTTATCAGGGGCCGGGTATGAAAACGGTGATCCCCTCCGAAGCCAGTTTCAAAGTGACCATGCGCCTGGTCCCGAATCAGGACCCGGCGAAGATCGCTGAGTTGTTCAAAAATTATGTGGAAAGCTTCGCCAGCGACACGATGCAGGTCTCGGTCGCCATTCACGAGAAAGCCTGGCCGGTGACGATGGCCGGAGATGGGCCGTCGCTGGAAGCGGTTCAGCGCGGGTATGAAGACATGATCGGCAGGCGCGCGCTGCGGGTCCGCGTCGGCGGGTCGATCCCGATTCTGGGCATGTTCCAGCGCGAGATGGGAATGCCCATCACCCCGCTGGGTTACGGCTCCGGCGAGAACGTCCATTCGCCCAATGAATACGTCCGCTTGGATCATTTCTTTCTGTCCATCGAAAAGTCCATCCGCACGTTCTACTACCTCGCGGAGACGATGGGGTAGGGGGAAAGTCAGCAGAAAGTGAGGGAGTACCATGCTCGTGGTGCAGGTTCATGTCCACGTGAAGCCGGAATACATTGATGCGTTTCGGAAAGCGACGATTGCCAACGCCAGCCAGAGTGTGCAGGAGCCGGGAATCGCCCGCTTCGACTTCATACAGCAGGAGGAGGACCCCTCCCGGTTTGTGCTGGTGGAGGTCTACCGCGATGCGCAGGCCCCAGCCGCGCACAAGGAGACGATGCATTACCAGACCTGGCGCGATACGGTGACGGTCATGATGGCCGAACCGCGCACCAGTGTGAAGTATCACAACATCTTTCCTGACGATGGCGGTTGGGGGTAGGGGATGCGTTTCGAGTTCGCCACTGCCGCTCGCATCCTCTTTGGTCCGGGGACGCTCCAGGAAATTGGTCCGCTGGCGGCGGGGATGGGGTCGCACGCCTTGGTGGTGATCGGCAGTAGCCGTGATCGCGCCGCGCCCCTGCTGGATTTTCTGGCGGGGGCGGGTGTGGTGACCACGTCGTTGGTGATCACCGCGGAACCGACCCTCTCCGATGCCCAGCAGGGCACGAATCTGGCCCGCGAGTCCGGCTGTGATGTGGTGATCGGGTTTGGTGGCGGCAGCGCCATCGACGCGGCCAAGGCGATTGCCGCGCTGCTGACCAACGGCGGTGAGCCGCTCGACTACCTGGAGGTCGTCGGTCGCGGCCAGCCGATCCGCCAGCCGTCGGCACCCTGCATCGCTATCCCCACCACTGCCGGAACCGGGGCCGAGGTCACGCGCAATGCGGTGCTGACCGTGCCGGACCAGCGGGTCAAGGTCAGCCTGCGCAGCCCGCTGATGCTGCCGCGCGCCGCCCTGGTCGATCCTGAACTGACCTATACGATGCCCCCGGCCATCACCGCCGCCACCGGAATGGACGCACTGACCCAGTGCATCGAGCCGTATATTTGCAACCAGCCTAATCCGCTGACGGATGCGCTCTGCCGCGAAGGGATTCAACGGGCGGCCCGGTCGCTGCGGCGGGCCTATGCGCAGGGAGAGGATACCGCTGCGCGCGAAGACATGGCGATTGCCAGTCTGTTCGGCGGCCTGGCGCTGGCAAACGCGAAGCTGGGCGCGGTGCATGGGTTCGCCGGACCGCTGGGGGGCATGTTCGACGCACCGCATGGGGCCGTCTGCGCACGCCTGCTGCCGTTCGTTACCGAAGCCAATATCCGCGCGCTGCGTTCACGGGAGCCGGACAGCTCGATCCTGCGGCGCTACGACGAGGTGGCCCGCCTGCTCACCGGGGACGAGTCGGCAGAGGCGGAAGCGGGCATCCATTGGCTGCACGACCTGCTGGCTGACTTGCAGATTCCCACCCTGAGCGCCTACGGCGTGGGCACGGCAGATGTGCCGGATTTGATCGACAAGAGCGCCCGCGCCAGCTCGATGAAGGGCAACCCCATCCTGCTGACGGAGCCGGAGATGGAGGCGATTCTCGCGCAGGCAATCTAGGACTGTGTTCAATACACTCTGCAAAGTAAAGTGCGGTAGGCGAACTCGGAAAAATATCCGGTATGGGAGGGTCTCGATGAAGCGTACCCTGGCTATTCTGCTGTGCCTGTGTGTCACCCTGGGATTAGAACGGCAGGTTTTGCAGGCTGAGGACAGCGAGCCAATAAGATTAAGACCTGCCTGGTCACCGGACGGGGAACTGGTGTCCTATCTGGCATCAGATGGGATCCATCTGATGAGTAAAGAGGGTGACCATGATCGCCTGCTCGCTCCGCCTTCCGGCTTTGGGGGGTGGACTGCGGACAGTACCGGTGTATTCATCATTGAGAACAGGAATCCAGGTGAAGCGGCTCTTGAGTGGTGGATTTATCCTGTTGATGGGACCGATGCCTTTCAGTTTTTACCCCAACTGAGATCTATCCATGCGCTCGAATATTCTCATGATGGCGAACAGGTCGCGGTTTCAGCTCAGGCGAACGAATCTGACCCTTCTATGATTTGGGTCGCCCGTGCTGATGGCAGTCAGTTGAGACCCCTCGCAGAGTATCAGGTCTATGATCTGAGCTGGTCCAGCGACGATACCCAGATTATTCTTGAAACCGTACTCGAAGATGCGGGAAACCGGCAGATGGTCGAAGTATCGATTGATATAAGTGGAGGTCGTGAACCGCAGATCCGACCTTTCGTCAATGGGATCAGGTCAGTTGGGGGTGGTATCGACTTCTCGTATGTCCCCGACTCCAGCTACCCACCGGCGACATTCTACATTACCGATATTCTGGATCATCAGGAGTCGGTCTTCACGGTGAATCAGTGGGTGGCCGATATCGATTATGCGGAAACCAGCCGACGGGTTATCTATACAGCCTATTGTGATTCCACCGGGATTGACGAGGCATTCTTGCAGGGCGAGTGGTCAGCGGCACAACAGGAAACCATTGAGACGGCTTTGTACCTCATTGACCTCACGACCAGTGAACAGCGGGTGCTCATTCCCTGCGGCAGTGGTTCACAAATGGCGACCTCATGGTCTCCTGACGGGCAGGAAATCCTCTTCGTCTGGATCAATGATCATCGCTGGGATGTCTATCGCGTTTACGCGGATGAGCCTCGCTTCGTTAATCTGACAGAAGAATAGGCGAGGGTTCTGCCCATTCGAATCTTGCCCAGGGAGTCGGCGGGCGGCTGCCCGGACACATTCTCGACCCCATGTGCCCGGTTCACCGATTTTCCCGCTTTACAGATGCCGCTCCTATGCTTTAGTATCTGGCTGAACCATCCTGACCCGTAATCAAATCGAACGCAACCGAAGGCCGAACTTTCTATGGAACTGGCGAAACTGCTCCACCTCTATGATCAGGATCAACGCATCGAAATCGAGTGGCCCGGCCAGCAGCGTGAGATGGCGGGGCCGGTCATCCGGCATGTGGACGCGAACCGAAAATGGGGCTTCATTGCCTTTTCGCGCCTGGATGCGGACAGCGCCGACATAGTGATTCAGACCGAACGCGACGCCTTTTTTCAGCGGGGCTACAGCCTGGAGTGGAAGCTCTACACACACGACATGCCGTCCGATCTCGGCGATCGACTGGCCGCGCACGGCTTCGTCCTCGAAGAACCAGAGGCCATCATGGTGCTGGATACGGAAGCGCTGCCGCCCACGCTGCAAGGCCCGGTATCGCCTGCGATTCGCCGTCTCGACGATCCCGATCAGGTGATGGCGATGCTGTCCGTTCAGCAGGCGGTCTGGGAAAAGGAATTTGACTGGCTGGCGGAAGAACTGGCGGATACGCTGCGCACGCGGCCCGCTGAACTGTCGGTGTATGCCGCCTACGTCGAGGAAGTGCCGGTCAGTTCGGCCTGGATTCGCTACACACCCCACAGCCGCTTTGCCAGCCTGTGGGGTGGCAGCACCTTGTCCGCCTTTCGAGGGCAGGGGCATTACACGGCGCTGCTGGCGGCGCGGGTGCAGGAAGCGGCCCAGCGCGGCCTGCGCTTTCTGACAGTCGATGCCAGCCCGATGAGCCGCCCGATCCTCGAAAAGCACGGCTTCCGCGTGATCACCTGGGCACGCGAGTGCAACTGGACAAACCCGACTCCAACCGGTGCGTAGTTTGTGCGTCTGCCAGCAGTAGGGCGGGCGTGCAGCGCGCACCCATTCTATTCTGAAGATTGGTATTACCATGAACGATAGAATGGGAACATAAAGGAGGGGGCAAACATGATTGCACTTCGGACGAAATCGATCCGAAAATTCCTGCTGGTGGTCGTACTGTTATCGCTGGTGAGCGTCTTTGCTGCGGTTCCAGCGACGCAGGCGGGGGGCTACTGCGCGCAGTGGCACACCGTCCAGCAGGGCCAGAATCTGTTCCGCATCTCGCGCCTGTACGGTACGACGGTGGCGTATTTGCAGTGGCTCAATCAGATTCCCGATGCCAACCGGATTTATGCCGGTCAGCAGTTGTGCATCAGCCAGGGCGCTGGCAGCACCGCCTACGTGATTCAGCGCGGCGATACGCTCTTCAAAATCGCGCGTCGGTTCGGGGTCAATATGTGGTCGCTGGCTCAGTTCAACAATATCCCGAACGTCAACCGCATCTACGCCGGGCAGACGATCTACATCCCGGATGTCACTATCCAGTATTGACCGGCCCAACGCAGCGCATTACAGGCATGACCCACCCGGCGTCATGCCTGTATGGGTTCCTGCTTTTGGGCAATCAACTGGAAAAAGCGCGCGATCAGATAGTAAGGATACTCGCTGCTGAGCGCAATTTCGAGCCGTTCCAGCCGGGCGTAAAATTCCGGGTCGGCTTTGAGGGTGTTGTCCTGAATATAATCATTGACGCAGCGCACGCCGTAATGCCCCAGCAGGGCGCAGTCCGCCGCCTCTAACGGCGCGATCATTTCCTCCCCGGCATAGCGTTTCAAGGTGGTCTCGAACATGGGCGTATAGGCTTCGGTCAGGCCGATCTGTTCGCGGGCCTGGTCGAGATCGAGGCGCAGCAGGGCGGCCTGAAGCGTATCCGAATAGCGGTTGATGTTAATCACCGAGACGACGCCGCCCGGCTTGAGCGGCGCGCAGATGGCCTTCACCGCGCCGGGCATATCCTCGACGTACTGAATGACGTTGTGGCACAGCACGGCATCGAAGGCCGGTTCGGGGAACAGGGCCGGGATGTCCATGACGTCCGCCTGCTGGAAGGTCATCCGGTCGGCGGCACCACTGGCTTCGGCATTCTGGCGGGCCTGGTCGAGCATCTGCGCCGAAAAATCGACCAGGGTGACCTGATGGCCGTCCAGCGCCAGGGGAATGGCGTCACTGCCGCTGCCGCCCCCGGCATCGAGAATGCGCAGCGCACCCTCCGGCAGATGCCGTTTGAGGTTGTGGCGGAACACGGCATAGCGCAGCCGGTTCCAGGGTTCGTCCAGGCTGCTCAGCCACTTGGACAGGCTGCTGTCAAACTTCTCGGCAGTGGTCATCGTCGGGTACTCCTGTGTGCGAGACTGTAGCCTACTATATATCACCTCCATTCGAGATCAG
>JAIOHO010000708.1 GCA_019912905.1 Anaerolineae bacterium | reverse complement strand
GGTTCCAGGGGGCAGATCAACGACCATGTAGTCCAGCTCGCCCCAATCGACATCTGTGAAAAATTGGCGGATGGCCGCATGCAGCATGGGACCGCGCATGATCATCGGCTTATCTGGAGTAGTCAGGAAACCGGTGCTCATCACCTTCACGCCATAGGCTTCCAGCGGAATCATCTTGTCGTTGGAAACTTTGGGGCGGCCATAACCCAGGCCGGTCATGGTCGGCACGTTTGGATTCAGAATATCCGCGTCCATCAGTCCGACTCGCGCGCCCGCCTCGGCCAGTGCGACGGCCAGGTTGACAGATATCGTGCTCTTGCCGACTCCCCCCTTCCCGCTGCCCACCGCGATGATACTTTTCATCGGTACATCCAGACGGCCCTGGATGCGACGATCGGTGGGTACCTGAGAATCCCACTTAATATCCAGCCGCTGAATACCGGGCACATGGCCGACCACCGCCGCATTGCACCGGTCCTGAAAGACGTTTTTCAGCGGGCATGCCGGAGTCGTCAGGACGATGGTAAAGCGGGCGGTGTCGCCCTCGATAGCCAGGTCCCGCACCATCTTCAAAGACACAATATCCTGATGCAGTTCCGGCTCAATCACGGTACTCAGGGCGTCGAGAACCTGCTGTTTGATATCACTCATTGAGGTTTCACCATCCCTATTCTGTTGAACGCTGTCCCAAAGACAGCCATATGTCCACTATAGCGCGCCATTTCGGGCTGTCAGGCGATAGATGACACAGGAATTATTATAACATTCATCATAAAAATGGTCAGTGCCGATCCGCTCAGATGCCCAGACGAGAAAGATAAAGGCCCGATCCATCGACCGGGCCTCTGTTATCCTTGAACAATCCGATCAAGCGCCGCCGTTTTCTTCCGCGTCACGAGCGCGTTTACGCGCCAGCGCTGCTTCCCGTTTGGCAAGTCGCTCTGCCTTGATTTTTTCAGCATCATCTGCCGCCGGAGCTTCGGCTGCCGGCGCCGCCGGAGATGCCGCACCGCCGTTCGTCTGGACGGGCGCTGCCGGTGCCGCTTTCTGGGCAGCAGCGGCCTTTTCAGCTTTGGCTTTTTCTTTCTGAACGTCCTTATGATCCCACCCGCCGCGCGCTTCCATTTCTTCCACCGCCCGTGTCGGCGCGATGGTCTTCCAGTAGCGCAGTTCCTTCGACAGCTTGGGCTTGTCGTAGATGTGGCGGCTGGTGCGATCGTAACTGGCGAGTTCGTAATCGTGGTCCATCTTGATGGCATCGAAGGGACAGAACTCAGCGCAGTAACCGCAGTTCATGCAAATGTCGATATCGATAAAGAATGCTTCCGGCTGGGGCACGGGCCTCCCGGTGTTGGGGTCCTGGCCGCGCACGATCCAGATGCACTGTGGCGGGCACACTTTGGCGCAGATGCCGCAGCTGGTGCACCAATCCTGGCCGGGACGTTCTGGATCATCATAGTCACTGTCGACCCGGAATGGCACGAAGCGAAAGCGCTCCGGCACCGCAATCTTTTCATCGGGATACTGCACCGTATACGCACCCTGCGATTTCGGACCCTGGCGCACCTGGAAGTTATCCTGACTGACATATTTGCGTCCGGCATAGCGGATGTCGTCCACGTAGGTGTTGACCAGGTGTTTGAACGTGATCCACAGACCTTTTGCGATTCCCTGTCCGTACATACACAACCTTCCTAACGGTCTGTCTCACCGAGAACAATGTCAATACTGCCGAGAACGGTCACGACGTCGGCGACTTTATAACCCCTGCACATCGGTCCAAGTGCCGTGAGGTTAATGAAGCTTGGCGCGCGCACGTGATAACGCCAGGGATTCTGCGGGCCTTTTTCATCACCCTCAGACACCACATAGAAACCCAACTCGCCTTTCGGGTTTTCGACACGACCGTAGGCTTCCCCGACAGGGACACGCGGCGTGTGGCCGACCTTGGTTACCACTTCCTCGCCCTTCGTCTGTTCGAGTCGGGGGAGGAGCTGTTTGAGAATACGCAGGCTTTCGTGTATCTCCTGAAAGCGCACCATGAAACGGTCGTAAATATCGCCGTTTACGCCAACAGGAATATCGAAATCGAGTTCAGGGTAAATACTATAGGGGTCTGCACGGCGCACGTCATAAGCCACCCCGCTGCCGCGCAGCAGGGGACCACAGGTGCTCAGCGCAATCGCCAGGTCATGCGGCAGCACCCCAACATTGATGGTGCGCTCCCTGAGGATTTCGTTACCCACCAGCAACCGCCCGTATTCTTCGAGGAAACGGGGCAGGCGCTCGGTAATCATCTGGGCAAGGTATTCCATCGTATTGTAGTCGCGCACCTTATCGTTCACCAGGTTGGCGACGCTGTGGATGCGCTCCGGCAGGTCCGCAAAGACACCACCAAAGCGCATGTAATTGCACATCAAACGGCTGCCTGCGGTCGCCTCGAAAAAGTCGAGGATCTTCTCGCGCTCGTTGTTGGCGTACAACATCGGCGTGAAAAACGCACCCAGGTCGTTCAGCAGGAAGCCCAGCGACCACAGATGATTGACGATACGTGTCAGTTCAGCCATCAACACCCGAATGACTTCTGCCCGGTAAGTCGGCGGCTGATAACGCGCACCCTGCGCCAGAAGCTGCTCTACTGCCAGGACATAACCGAAGTTATTGCCCATGCTGGAAAGATAATCGAGGCGGTCCGTGAACGGGATATTATGCAGGAACGAATTGCGCTCACCAATCTTCTCATGATTGCGATGCAGGTAGCCCATGACCGGTTCCAGCGTTTCAATCGTTTCGCCGTTCAAGGAAACGATCATACGGAATACGCCGTGCGTGCTCGGGTGATGTGGCCCCAGGTTGACGACCAAACGGTCGGTCTGTAGGCCGTCACTTTCGAGTTCCTGCACATCGACACCCAGGCCCAGACCGCTGTACAGCGTCGCCTCTGACGTGTCACTCAGGCGGGCCAGGTCAATATCGTCAGGATAGCGGACGTTCTTGCCGTAGACATTTTTCTCCTCGGCGCGATGGACCCATCCCCCCGGCCAGCGGCTGTCAAAGGGCTTATGCTCCTGCTCGAAGTAGGCTTCCTGCCAATCTTTCCGCATAGGATAGCCGTTGAAGCCATCCCACAGCAGGATGCGCTTGAGGTTTGGATGCCCGGAGAATTGGATGCCATACAGATCGTAGGCTTCGCGCTCCTGAAAATCTGCGCCGAGCCAGACATCGACCAGCGACGGAATCTCCGCCTTTTCACGGTCGGTCTGGGCCTTAAACACCAGCGCCGGTCCACCAGTCGTGCGGTAGGCGTGATACACCATCTCCATGTGGTCGGAGATACCCAGGTAATCGACCGCCGTCGCGCTGGAAAGATAATCGAAACCCAGATCATCACGGATCGCCTGGGCAACCTCTACCAGCATGCTTTTGTCCACAACCACGCCGCCGAATCCCTGGCGGGTATCATCGTGCACCGCGTCAGGATATTTCTGCTTCAGCCAATCAATCGTTTGGCTGATGTCCAGTTCTGTCGTTTGAGGGACTGCGATTGCCATGCTGCTATTCACCCTTCTCCGCTGCCGCTTCGCGGGCACGTTTGCGCGCCAGCGCTTCTTCACGCTTCTTCATGCGCTCGGCTTTGACGGGGTCCATGTCGGCGGCAACCTCCGGGGCTGCGGTGGCTTTGGCCTCGACTTTCTTCGGCTCCGCTTTCTTTTCAGGAAGTGCTGGCAGTTCACCCACGGCAAACTGCTTGCCCTGGACGGCCATCTGCGCCTGCCGCCGGATCAGGTCCATCTGGCGCGGGTCGATAATATCTGGCCCAAGCACGGGTATGGGCGTGGGTTCTGCCGGGCCAACCCCGTACCAGGGCACATCATCCATGTTCGCCAGCGATTGTCCGTCAATCTTCTTTTGCAGGGCAATCAAGCCGTACAGCAGCGCCTGGGGAGTCGGCGGGCAGCCGGGCACGTACACATCGACCGGCAGGTATTTATCGATACCCGAGACGACGTTGTAGCCCTCTTTGAAAGGTCCCCCACCGCTGGCACAGGCTCCCATCGCCATCACATACTTTGGCTCCGGCATCTGGTTATACAGACGGACGATAGGCACCACCATCTTTTTAGTGACGGTGCCGGAGATAATCATCAGGTCCGACTGCCGTGGACTGCCGCGCATGACTTCCATGCCGAAGCGCGACAGGTCGAAACGCGACGCTGCCGTGCCGATCATCTCGATCGCACAGCAGGCCAGGCCAAACAGCAGCGGCCACATCGACGAGCGACGGCTCCAGTTATACAGTTTGCTGATACTGGTGATGGCGAGGTTGCCCTGGAGTTCGTCGGGAACCGGAAACTCCGTGCTTTGCAGCTCGCTCAAATCCAACTGACTCATGAAGGATCGACCTCCTCGTACCATTCTCGCAAAATGTCGTTGAGTATGCCATCGTTGGCGAGTTCGGGATCATCCGCGAATTCGGGGAGCGCAACAATCCACTGAAAGAGCTGTTCCACACCAACGATTTCAATGTCTACATCCGGGTAGGTTTCCATCAAGCACAAAACAATCTCGTATGAGGAATCCCAGTAGATTTGATTGCCCATATGCCTAGATTACCGCATTTTCCTGAGAAAGGCGATAACAAATAAGCAGATCACCATCTACTTTATTCATCACCCTTTCAGGACTCCCCGAGAATCTTGTCCGTATCAATCTGCGCACGCTGCAAGCGCCCGCTGAAATCCACATAGACCGATTTCCATTCGGTGAAACTGTCCAATCCGGCCTGGCCCGCTTCGCGCATCCCGTTGCCCGTGCCGCGTGTGCCACCAAACG
Source organism: Anaerolineae bacterium (assembly GCA_019912905.1). Taxonomy (GTDB): domain Bacteria; phylum Chloroflexota; class Anaerolineae; order Aggregatilineales; family Phototrophicaceae. Next base: position 1,385 of record JAIOHO010000708.1, on the reverse strand, counting down.
GGAATTGGATTTCCGCGCCGGTGGTGCCATGATTGATGTAGACAATGCCGGTGGTCAGATCGCGGATCGCGCGGAACGCGGCGTTCACATTTTCGGTGAAGATACTGCTGGACAGGCCGTAAGCGACGCTGTTGTTGACGTCAATAGCCTCTTCCAGTGAAGCGACCTCCACAATCGACAGGACCGGGCCGAAAATTTCTTCCTGCTCGACCCGCATCCCCTGCTGCACGCCGTCAAACAGGGTCGGCTCGAAGAAATATCCTTTTTCACGGTCCGCGCGGCGGCCACCTGTCAGAACGCGAATCCCTTCCTGCCGGGCCACGTCCATATAACCACTGACCTTGTCGAGTGCTTTCTGGTTGACCAGTGGGCCGACATCCACCGAGTCTTCCAGGCCATCGCCGAGGGTCAGGCTGCGCGCCTTGGCGACCAGCGCCTCCACTAGTCGGGGCTTAATTCCGCTTTGGACGATGAGCCGGCTGGTGGCGGTGCAGCGCTGGCCGGTCGTGCCGAATGCGCTCCATGTAATTGCTTCGACTGCCAGGTCGAGATTGGCATCGTCCATCACGAGGATGGCGTTCTTGCCGCCCATTTCCAGCGTGACCTTTTTGCCCAGGCCCGCCGCTTTGGTGTAAACCTTCAGGCCAGTGCTGGTCGATCCGGTAAAGGACAGGACCCGAACACCGGGGTGAGACACCAGGGTCTCGCCAGTCTGTCCTGCTCCGGTAACGAGGTTGAGCACGCCCGCCGGTAATCCCGCATCCTCGAACACTTTGGTGAAGGCTGCCGAAATCGCCGGGGTATCTTCGCCGGGCTTCCAGACGACCGTGTTCCCTGCCACCAGCGCCGGGAGCATCTTCCAACTGGGCACGGCAACCGGGAAATTCCAGGGTGTAATCAGGCCGACGACACCCACCGAATCGCGCAGGGCCATGCCAAACTTGTTGGGCATTTCGACCGGCGCAGTATACCCAAGCAGGCGGCGGCCTTCTCCGCCCATGTAATAAGCCATATCGATGGCTTCCTGCACATCGCCGCGCGTCTCGGCCAGGATTTTGCCCATTTCCAGGGTCATCAGGCGGGCGAGGTCTTCTTTACGCTCGGCCAGGATCTGCGCGACTTTAAACAGGATTTCGCCTCGGCGCGGCGCAGGGGTCAGCCGCCAGCTCTTGTAAGCAGCCTGAGCCGCCTGCACTGCCGCCGCCACATCCTCCCCACCGCTGAGCGGCGCGCGCGCCAGTACCGCTTCGGTGGCGGGGTTGATCGAGTCAAACGTCTCACCTGACTTCGCCTCGACCCAACTGCCGCCGACAAAGTTCTTTACCGATTCAACCATCATTCAATTCCATACGAAAGTTCTGAAAGAAGCTGCCCAAGTATAGATT
>JAIOHO010000707.1 GCA_019912905.1 Anaerolineae bacterium | reverse complement strand
TTTCAGCCTTTCCTGAACGCCGCCGATGTATTGATTCCGACCGCCGAAGAAGCCTGCCTGTTGACCGGCGAAATGGACTTTGATCGTGCAATTGGCGCGCTGCTGGCCGATAAACCGGAGCGGGTCGTCGTCGTCACTCAGGGCGCGCGCGGCTGCACGCTCTATACCGGGCGCGAAACAATTGAAGTCCCCGGTTTTCCGGTCGAAGAAGTCGATCCAACCGGGGCCGGGGACTGTTTTGATGCGGGATTCCTGGTGCAGTGGCTGGCAGGCGCTTCGCTGGTCGAGGCAGCTCGTTTTGCCAATGCCTGCGGCGCGCTGGCGGTGACTCGGCAGGGGCCAATGGCAGGCGCACAGCCGCACGATCAGGTCGAGGCCTTCATTGCCGCTCACACCTGATCTTACGGGCGGGCAGGTGTGCCATCCGGCCAGCGCGTTTGCGTCCAGAATTCGATCTCGTCCTCGCACGGATATTTCGCCGCGAGGTCTTCGTCGATGTCGATTCCCAGACCGGGCTTGTCGTTCGGGTACATATAGCCGTCACGCACTTCCGGCAGGCCAGGGAACATCTCGTATTCCAGGTCCGACGCGCGATACCATTCCTGAATGCCGACGTTGGGTGCCCATACGTCCAGATGCAGGTTCGCGGCGTGGCCGACTGGTGAGGTATCGCCCGGTCCATGCCAGGCGGTCTTCGCACCATACATGTTGGCAAACAACGCCACGTCACGTGCCGGGGTGATGCCCCCCATCTGGCTGACATGCATCCGCACAAAGTCGATCAAGCGTTCCTCGATCAGCGGCTGCCATTCACGCGGATTGTTGAATAACTCGCCCATGGCGATGCGCGTCGCGCACTGCTGGCGGATGTGGCGGAAATAGTCAATGTCTTCCGGCGCAAGCGCATCCTCCAGGAAAAACAGGTTGTAGGGTTCGACATCCTTTGCAAAGCGGACCGCGTCAATCGGCATCAGGCGTTCGTGAATGTCATGCAGCAGTTCAACCTCGTCGCCGACAGCCTTGCGCACATGCTCGATCATGTTGAGCATATTGCGGCAGTATTCGCGCGGATCATAGTAAGCCCCATCCGGCGCGCCCTCCGGCTTAGTCATCAGGCTGCTCTTACCCCCATAGCCGCCCATCTGCACACGGATATAACGGAACCCCTGCGCCAGATAGCGCTGGACGTTCTCCGCCACTTCTTCGGGCGAACGGCCATCGGCATGCACATATACCGCCGCACCCTCGCGCACCTTGCCGCCCAGCAGATCATAAACCGGCATGCCCGCCTGTTTGCCCTTAATATCCCACAACGCTTCGTCCAGGCCGGAGATGGCATTATTCAGCACCGGCCCATTGCGCCAGTAGCTGTGCACCATGGACATCCGAAACAATTCTTCGATGCGCGAGACATCGCGCCCCAGCACGAATGGCTTGAGGTGATTTTCGATGGCCGCAACCACCGCATGCCAGCGCTGCGTAAACGTCGCACAGCCCAGGCCGTACAGCCCTGGCTCCGAAGTGATCACTTTGACAATAATCAGGCGCGAGTGCCCAGGCTGTGTGGCGATCACCTTGATATCTTGAATGGTGACAGGCATATCAAAGATCCTTTTCCATTAGCTCCAAAGCCGATCATGTGACCCGGCGGCATCCCACATCGACGTCGGCTGGTCAAAAAACATTGGGGAACGCGTATCCTGGTGTGCTCTGAAGGCGTCCTCGTTGATGTCGGTGAAGCCCAGGCCCGGAGTCTCGGGGACAGTGATAAACCCGTCCTGAATCAGCGGTTTGGGCAGGCCCTCGATCAGATCACTCCACCAGGGCAGATCGACCGAATGATTCTCCAGGACCAGGAAATTCTCTGTGGCCGCCGCGCAGTGGACATTGGCAAGCGCCGAAATCGGTGAACCAGCCATGTGCATCGCCATGGCGACCCCGTATTCCTGGGCCAGGTCGCCAATCTTCTTCGTCTCCAGTATCCCCCCGGAAGTCGCCAGATCGGGGTGGATGACCGCAACCGCACGCGCCTTCAGCAAGGGCAGGAAACCTTCCTTAAGATAAATATCCTCGCCGGTACAAACGGGCGTATTGACCGACTGCGACAGCCGCACATACTGATCCGTGAACTGCCAGGGGACCATATCTTCATACCACGCCAGCGTAAATGGATCGAGTGCCTGGCCCAGGCGGATACACGACTCGATCCCGATGTGCCCAAAGTGATCGACCGCCAGCGGCACTTCATAGCCAATCTCCGCGCGAACGGCTCGAACATATTCGACCAGTGCATCAATGCCAATCTGGGTAATCTGAATGCCGGTGAATGGATGCATGACACCCCGGCTCTCGATCATCTCAGGCGGCGCGATCAATGCGCCCGGAATACCACGCAGCAGATCGATGCCGACATCCATCTTCAGAAACCTGAACCCGGCATCCATGCGTGCTTTGAGCCGCTTACCCATCTGCGTGCCATCGGGAACGCTGGGCGTATCACAGTAGCACAGAACCTGATCGCGGAACTTGCCCCCCGCCAGCATGTACGCGGGCACCCCATACGCCTTGCCCGCCAGGTCCAGCAACGCCATCTCGATGCCGCAGACGCCGCCTCCCTGCCGGGCATGATGGCCGAACTGCTTGATCTTGCGGAATAACTTATCGACGTTGCAGGGATTTTCGCCCATGATCTGCCGCTTCAGCATCAGCGCGTAAATGGGAGACGCCCAGTCACGCACCTCGCCATAGCCCGAAATCCCCTGATTGGTGTCAATGCGGATAATCGAGCAGTCCATCGGCAGCCCAGTCAGGTTGGCGACCCGCATATCCGTGATTCGGAGTTCGGATGGGCGCGAATGCGGGTTGATGTGGTCTTCCGGTCTTGGTGCCTCAACCATATTTTATGTCCTCCAAAAGTGGATCAAGAAAACTATTCGCCGCCACAGTTTACCGTCTTTTTGTCTTTTCCTTCAGGGTCTCCGGCACCAGAAAGGCAAAAATGAGCACGGCCAGCACGCCCG
>JAIOHO010000706.1 GCA_019912905.1 Anaerolineae bacterium | reverse complement strand
CCCTTGAGGTCGAAATAATCCATCAGGTCGCCCGGCATGTCCCCGGTCCAGGAGGCTTGCAGCCGCTGCCCCGTCAGGATGATCGCCAACCGGCGCGGCTCATCGGGCAGCTGCTGGCCGGCGCGGGGCAGGTAGACGCTGCCGACCTCGAACACACGCTGGCTGGCGTGGGTGCGGCTGTTCTGGGCGACGGTTTCAAGCATGACCGCCAGCAGCGTATGACGCATCACGCTTTTGTCCGGCGCGGTCGGGTTGATGATGGTGACATAGGGCAGGCTGTGATACCCATCCGCATCCTTCGGGGTAAGCAGCGCTTCGCGTTCCGATGTGGTCAGCCGGTAGCTGATGTTTTCGCGCAGACCCAGGGCTACCAGCACATCGCGGGTATATTCCTCGTCTTCCAGGGACGGGTTCGCCCGCTGCGGCGGCATCTCATCCTCGATGATCGTGGAGGGGATAAGGTCGTAGCCATGAATGCGCGCGATTTCCTCGATCAGGTCGGCCTGACCGGTGACTGGCTCGCTGCTGATGTCCATGCGGTAATCGGGCGCAGCGACGCGCAGGCTGTCGCCCTGAATGGTGACGTCAAATTCCAGGCGAGTCAGGATCTGGGCAGCAGCTTCCACCGTGAAATCCATGCCGAGCAGCCGCCGCACTTCGGCAATCCGCAGCTCGACGGTGACCGGTTCTGGCTGGAGCGGGTACTCGTCGAGGATGCCCTGGGCGACCTGGCCGCCTCCGGTCTCGCGCATCAGTTCGATGCCGCGCTGCACGCCAAGGATCGCCTGGCTGGGATGCACACCCCGGCTGAAGCGAATCCCGGCGTCGGTGATGACTTTCTGTGACTGCATGGTGCGGCGGATATTAATGAAGTTCCAGTTGGCGGCTTCCAGCAGGACATTACGTGTCTGCGGCGAAATCTCGGTCTCCGCCCCGCCGATCACCCCGCCCAGGCTGAGGATTCCGGCGTCGTCCAGCAGGATGATGTTGTGCGGCTCCAGTTCGCGCGTCAGCTCGTCCAGCGTCGCCAGTTTCTCGCCGGGCTGCGCCAGCCGGGTGGTGATGGTCGGTGCTTTGCCTCCGGCCCGTTCGACCAGCTTGTCATAATCGAAGGCGTGCAGCGGCTGGCCGATCTCGAAAGTGAGGTAGTTGGTCACGTCCACGATGTTGTTGATGGGGCGCTGTCCGACCAGCTTCAGCCGGTGCTGCATCCAACCCGGCGAGGGCCTCACTCTTGTATTCATCAGCAATGCGAGAGTAAAGCGGGGATTAAGTTCGGGATTTTCGATTTTGATCGTAGGACCGCCTCTAATTGACGGGCCTTCCATGACGACCTGATAGGACGGATAGCGCATCTCCTTGCCGAGCAGGGCGGCGACTTCACGCGCGACGCCGACGATGCTGAAGCAGCGTGCCAGGTTGGGCGTCAGGTCGATGTCGAAAATCACGTCGCCCAGAATGTCCTGGAACGGGGTGCCGGGCACATAGCGCGGATCAGGATCGAGCAGCAGAATGCCTTCGTGTTCGTCGGAGATGCCGAGTTCCTTCTCGGAGCAGACCATGCTGCGATTGGGGATGCCGCGCAGCGCCTTTTCCTTGAGAATCATGCGCTTGGGGGTGTCGCTGTGGCCGTCCCACACTTCTGCGCCTTCTTTGGCGAAGGGGGTCCACAGCGGCGGGTCGATCGGCCCCTGGTCCTTGTAATCGAACAGATTGGGCGCGCCGGTGACGCACTGCTCCAGTTCGCCCGCGCCGTAATCGACCAGCGCCAGCACCAGCCGGTCGGCGTTGGGGTGGGCCTTGACCTCGCGGATTGCGCCGAGCAGGATTTTTTCGCGGTCCCACACCAGATGATCGGAGGGTGGCTGGCGCACGCCTTCCACCTTCTGCTGGGGGACGCCCAGATAATGAATGCCGTTAACTTCCAGCCCGGCCAGGGTCAGCCGTTCGGCCAGCAGTTCCGCCGGGACATCAATGTCCACATAGTCTTTCAGCCACGAAACAGGTGCAAGCATGATTGATCACTTCTCCGTTTTTACGTCGGTTGTACAGTGCGGCGTGGTCGCCGCGCCTCAAGTTTCAGAAAAACATACTGGATGGCAAACACCGATAAGATGAACAACTCCGGCTCAATCGGGACACGATAACGCGGCGGTGTGGGCGTGAAATAATAGACGCCGCTGTGGAGGATCAGCAACCCAAGAAATACGAGCCGGGCAGGGTGCTTCACTCGAAAGCTCAAAAAAAGCCCGGCTGCGGCCAGGATTGCGGGCAGGCTATACAGCACCTGCTTACGCCGTTCCATGCTTCCCGGATACCAGCCGAGGTAAATAATCTCTCGGTTCCCTGTCCACAATGCCATGAAATGACGGATAGTCCGCAGCGCATATTCCGCAGGATGGGAAACGGCATAGCTCACGACGTCATTCAGTTTCTCCTGTGCATAGTTAATTTCTCCCAGCTCAACATATCTGGCAAATTCCTCGGAACTGCGATTTGGCAGGATGATTGGATCAGTCATCGTCGCAAAATCATCCTCCTGAAGTCCTCGATTGAGTTCAAGCCCAAGCCCTGAACGAAGGAACATGACCTGACCAAAAACCAGGGTGTTCCGCACGGTCCAGGGTACGATCACAATCAGCACAGCGGCAATGACCAGACCTATTCTGCGCACATCGGTTCGCTGCCCATAAAGCGCCCAGGCCAATAGAAGGGGCGCAACGAGAAGCACGAGCACTTCGGTCAGGCAGGTGATGCCGATGATCAGGCCAAAGCCGAACCATATCCAGCGGGCTTGTTTCCGAGTCAGCGTAAACCCAAGGAGCAGGATCAAAGTGAGCTGCATCGTGTACAGCGATGTGCTCCAGATATAGACACTATCTGCATAGCCCGTCACGGGATACAGCGCCCACAGCCACCCGGCGATCAGCCCGACCCAGGGGTCGAACAGCTTTTTCCCCAGAAGATAGATCAATAGGGTGGTGATGGCCGACAGCACGGCATTCAGATAGACCGCCGCGAATCCCGACGCCTCCGTATGGACCCCGAAAAACTGATAAATGAACGCCAGCAGGTAAGGATAGACCGGTGGAACAAGGGCGGTCTTACCCGTCGATACCCAGTAGGGGGAAGCAAATCCTTCTCCACCAGCAATCGCGGTTGCCACGGATGACATCTCGCCCCCCCATCCCGGCGGGAAAATGGGCGGATTGGCGCGGATCACATGGATACGAAGCAGCAGCGCAGCGAGTACCATGATCACGATCACCAGGATATGCTTTCGGGATATGCCTCGCTCGATCAAAAACATTGTTGCCGATTTGATCATGGAAATGATGCCATGCTAACGGGTCAGGAAAAGAGATGCGCATGATTTACCATGTGCAGCAGTCCGTGATGGAAGGGCGTCACACCTGAAGAGTGCCTGGGTTCTGTGAGCCGCTGATGCCTAATCTTTGGCAATCAGCCTGACAAAACTGCCCAGAATGCCCAACCCCACCAGAATGTAAAAGATGGTAAACAGCTTGCCCGCGTCCGTCTGCGGGGTCAGGTCACCATAACCGACGGTGGTGAGCGTGACCACCGCGAAATAGAGCGAATCGACCCACGTCCAGCCCTCGACGATGCGGTAGAACACTGCCCCGAACGCCAGGATCAGCACGGTCGCATAAACCAGCCCACGGGTTTCCGGCTCTTTCAACGCCTTCGCAGCAGCGCGGCGTGTTTTGCCGGACATCAGCCAGATGGCGAACAGGACGGGAATGACGGGCATGCGCCTGGCCTAGAACTGCTCTAGGACACGCAGGTCGTTGCCCCAGAAGTAGCGGATGTCGGTGATGCCGTGCTTGAGCATCGTCGCCCGTTCCGGCCCCATACCGAAGGCGAAACCGCTCCACACCGACGGGTCATAGCCGCCGTTGCGCAGCACGTTGGGATGCACCATACCCGCGCCGGAAATTTCCAGCCAGCCGGTGTATTTGCACACGCGACAGCCCTCGCCGCCGCACAGGAAACACTCGACATCAATCTCCATGCTCGGTTCTGTGAAAGGGAAATAGGAAGCGCGGAAGCGGACTTTGGCGTCGTCGCCATACATGCGCCGGGCGAATTCGGCCACCGTTCCCTTCAGGTCGGTCATATGGATATTGCGCCCAATTGCCAGCCCTTCGACCTGATGGAACTGGATTTCGCTGCGCGAGGTGATCTGTTCGTGGCGGTAGCACATCCCCGGCACAATCACACGGATCGGTTTGGTGCCGCCTTCGCCGAGTTCGAGCATCGCCCGAATTTGCCCCGGTGAAGTCTGGGTTCGCAGGATGACATCGGGCTTGTCGGTGTAGAACGTGTCCTGCATCTCACGGGCCGGGTGATGCGGCGGGAAGTTGAGCATCTGGAAGTTGTAATCATCCGTCTCGACATCGCGGCTGCGATAGACCTGAAAGCCCATCTCCGCCCAGACATGTGCGTACAGGCGCAGCGTCTGCGTCGAAGGATGCAGCCCGCCGACCGTGAGTGTGCGCCCCGGCAGGCTGATGTCGATCTGGCCGGCTTCCAGGTCGTAGGCCAGTTCCTGCTGGTGGACCAGGGCTTCGCGCTGCGCATAGGCCTCTGCCAGCAAATTCTTGATTTCATTGGCGCGCTTGCCGAAGCTGGCGCGTTCTTCCGGCGGCAGTTTGCCCGTGCTGCGCAGCAGCTCCGTGATGGCACCTTTGCGCCCCAGGGTTTTGACCTCCCAGTCGTGCAGGGCCTCGCTGTCGGTGATGGCCTCCAGTGCCTGGAGTGCCTCCTTGTATTGGGATTCGAGTTGTGAAAGCATTTTCAGTCTCCAGTCGAGAGTCTTCAGTTTCGAGTTTTCAGATTTTAGTTTTCAGCGATCAGTCGTCAGCCTGTGAGTACACCGCACAGGACAAGTGTGCCGGTAGGTGCTAACGCCGTTTTGTTTCTAGATGCTGAATGAGTCCGGTAAGCATCCGTTTGACCTCCATGACCTGGCTGTTCAGGCGTTCATAATTTTCCTCAGTCAGTAAATTCAGGTCGTGCGCCAGCAGGATATGGTATTCGAGTTCATAAGCCGATCCCGTCGCAATGCGGAGAAATCGGAATAATTCAGGATTGCTCCCTCTGCCGGAACCTTCGGCAATATTGGCGGGAACTGACGCTGCTGCGCGTTTAACCTGACTGGTCAATCCGTATAATTTCTCTTTCGGAAAGGTCGCCGTCATCTGATAAATATCTAGAGTCAGCCGGTGCGCTTTCTCCCAGACCATCAGCTTTTTGCAGTCGCTCAATCCAGCCTCTTTCCCTCAGTTGGCACTCCCGGCGTGTCTGACCACTGATAACTATTCGCTGATGACTCTCGACTGACGACTGGTGACTCAAAATAAAAAACGCCCTCGTCCCAGTCTTCAGGGACGAGAGCGCTCGTGAGCAGACTCCCGCGGTACCACCCTGGTTGGCTGCGCACAGCCCACCTTACTTTGGTCCGATAACGCCGGACGTGCGGAGCAGACTACTGGCGGCGTCAATATGCCGCGTTCACCCGTCGGCTCAGGAGGGAATTCCGCTGCGGTTCGCCTGCCGGGGCTTCCAGTCCATGGCCTCCGGCTCCCTGGTGGCAACGCTTGCGGCGGACTGTCTCCGTCAGCGCCTTTACGGAGATTATTATTCGATAAAACCGCTGCGCTTGTCAACCCCCCGCTTATTCGGGGTTGACGCGAACCGTACTGGACTATCGCCGCCTGTGAACGGGAATTCTGGTCTCAATCCGTCTCTTGACACCTGTTGCGAACTATGCTAATGTGGAACGGATTGTGAAAGGTGGTGTATATCATGTCGGATAGAATCAAACCCGTAATTGAACAAGGCGCCGTGTATTCGCGGCAGGAAGCAGCCGAAGCGCTGGGCATCAGCCTGAGCACGCTGAAGCGGCTGATTAAAAACGGGCATCTCCGAGTGAGTAAACCTAATGGTATGCGCCGCGTATTCATTACTGGTGAAAGCATTCTGGCGATGTTGAGCGATACCGCTGTGGAGAGGGGCGCATAGCTATGTTGGCAGGGCGCACGGGCATGGATAACAGAATACGCCTGCTGCCGATGCTGCCGCGTCGTATTGCGTCTGCTTCCGGTTGGCTGCTGGGCCTGCTTCATGCAGGGCGGTCGTTCACCGCCTTTGGCCCAGGTGCCGATGCGAGTCGCGAACGGTTTTGGTCTCACAGACGGAGATGGGTGCCACGAGTCACGTGACCCAACTCCATATCTGGTCCTGACAAAAAAGGACGTGAGACTGAAAATTCAATCTCACGTCCTTTTTTATTTTGTTGTCTGGAATGACTACCCAAAATGAGGTGAAACATGGCGCAGATTCACCAGCCGAACTTCCAGATCATTTACAACAACACTCGCCTTGCCGGTCTGTTTCAATCGCTGGACGAGCTGCACAGTGCGGCCAGCGAAGGACGGCTCCGTAACGTGACTGCACTCTCCGATGCCGAACTGATCGGTTGGTTGCAGGAGTTGATGTACACGGCAGAGGAAACGATTGCCGAAATCCAGGCTCAAGAACTGCAAGCACCCACGCCGCACCTGCGGCTGGTGAAATGAACGGGATCAGGGTGTGGCAGGCTGTGCACCCTGGTCACCATCTGACTGACTTTCTGAATCGAGGTTCTGACCGTAACTTGAACGACATTGGGCGCGATTTATTGGAAGCAAACGCAAACTGGACTCTGACCCTGGACGAGAAGCGAATGATCGTGAACGACCAAACCACTAACTCGATAAAACCCGGTGATGCGGGGAACTGGCAGGATGCGCAGTAGGGGTGTTGGCTCAGTCAGTTTCCCGCGTTTTGGTGGATGAACACCCGCTACCAGACCGCAGCTTGTTTGACCGGACGTAGGCCTCCGGCGAACGTTTAGAAATCAATACTTAATTTCTCATTTTTCAGGTCGGACTGGTTCCCGCACTCCAGAATATGGGCGGATGATGGGCGACTGTGAACTGAAAACCGCCAATTTTTAAGACCCTTTAAAGGCAGCCTGTTGAGATTTGCGTTATAATCATGTGAAAGATGGTGCAATTCATCAGAAGACGGAGGGTTAGTTCTCTGTAATGTCTCAAGGACGCGTTCTACTGCTGAACGGCAGCACCTGGGAGCCTATATCCGTAATCAGTGTCCCCCGAGCCATCAACCTCATTCTGGCCGACAAAGCCATCGTCGTCGAACAAAGCGGTAAATTTCTGCGTACCGTCGGCAGCAGATTTCCGATCCCCTCGGTGATTGCGCTGCGCACGTTCATCAATGTGCCGCGCCGCCGGGCGCACTGGAGCCGCAAAGGGGTGCTGGTTCGGGACGGCTATACCTGCATCTATTGTGGGGCCAGGCCGGGCACGATTCAGCGGGGCAAGGTGCTGGCAAAAACGGACCTGACGGTCGATCATATCCTGCCCCGGTCGCGCGGGGGCAAAGACCACTGGACGAATACGGCCTGTGCCTGTTACGCCTGCAATCATCGCAAGGGCAACCGCGTGCCGAACGAAGCCGGGATGAAACTGCTGTGGGAACCCAAAACGCCGCGCACCAGCTACCTGGTCATCGCCATCGGCAGCGGCCCTGCGGCGTGGAAACAATATATCGAACTTGATGCCTGAAACGGTGATGAATCCTTCGTCACCGTTTTTTGTCGCTGCGGGCCAGCCTCGTCCCGCAGTCGGTGCCGCTTTCTTCCGCGCTGAACCCTAGCGCACGACCAGCGTACACATCCTCTCGACCGCTAACTGAACTTCCATCACCCCGTCCCTGACCGTGACTTCAGGTGCAGCACCGTCCGCCTCGATGTCGATGGTCTGGCCGGGCAGCGTCCACCGGGCCGCCTGAATCTGGCTGCTATCCAGACCAGGTGCCAGCAGTTCGAAGCGCAGGACTGCCGGATACAGGCTGTCGATCGTCAGCGCCGGGCCATCGACCCGGGCATCGACGGGACCGGTGGTGCGCAGCCGCATCCAGCCGACCGCACCGTCGGGCGTCAGCCAGTGCATCGTGGCGGCATGAAACTGAGGTTCGCCGCTGCGGATGAAGTGCGCAGTCGATGCGCCCACGATCACCCGGTCGCTTAACCAGGCTGTGGCCGTTCGGCCCGGCTCGACCTGGCGTTCAAGCTGACGTTCACCCTGGAAGGCAGTGAGATGGGGCAGCGCCTCCGCAGGCACTCGCGCGCCGAGCAGGGCCGCCGGGGGCAGGAACAGGAAATCGGCGCTGTGCCCAAACACCTGGCTGACATCCGGCAGCGGGGCCTGTTCGACCGGCACCGCCAGCGCGATCCACAGGCCGACGGTCGCCAGATAATGAGTCATGTCCATGCCGTAGCTGCGATCGAACGGGCCGCACAGGTTGCGCAGGCCGGCATGATAAAAGCGGGCGATGTCGCGCCACAGGTCGGCCTCCATCTCCGCCCCCGGCGCGCGAAAGACCGTTTCGCTCAGGCCGTACTCGCGCCACAGGGCCAGCGCGTACAGATCGACACCGTAGTAGGTCGGCGAGTTATATTCCCAGAAGGTCCGGTTGTGGTGGGTAAACTGGGCGTGCACCGCGCGGGCCAGCACGTCCCCCTGGGCGCGCCAGGCCGGGACGTCGAAGTGTTCCCCGGCATAATCCAGCAGCAGGGCGCTCATCAGAGCGATGTTGGTGTAGTGCGGCGGCACGCGGCGGGCAAACGCACCTTCCGCCGCCTTGCGCATCGACGTCCACAGGCTCGCCTGCAAATCCTCCGGCAGCAGCGGGCCGTACTCGCGCATCATGACCAGGAAAATCGTGCAGATAAACTCGCGCCAGTTGGGATCGTAATCTTTCCATTCGACGGCGTGATCGGGCGGTGGGAGCGGTTCCTCCGGCGCGCGGCGGAAGGTGCCGTGATACACGCGGCCCGGCTCGTCGAACTGGTCACGCAGCACGGCGCGGGTGATCTTCAGGGCACGGTCGATGTCGCCCTCGTCCTGGCGCATGAGCAGCCCCAGCGCATACCAGATCGAATCGCGGACCATGTGAGCGCTGGCGATGCGCGGGGGATAATGGGCATCGGCATCCGGCGGCACGGTCAGCAGATCGTAGGCCGGGTCGTAAAACGTGTCGGCCCAGGCGATGCCGGAGCGGGTCCAGTGCTGCGCCGAAGGGCTGAGGGTGTCGAGGGTGTTCACGATGTAATCTCCAAAGTTGCCATTCGCAAAAAAGATGCCTATACTTTACCGCATCCTCATGGAATGGAGCACCTTCATGGCAGGCATTCGCTAACTTCAGAACATTCTATCGTCACCGTCCGGCTGCGATTCCTGATCGGCAGCCTGTTTTGTTGATGACGCCTGTTTTGAGGGGAATGCCATGCTGCGCAGTAATGTTTCCAGGGTCGTGCTCCTGACGTTTTTAGCCCGCCTGCATTTTTATCTGTACGCCAGCACGATCTTCTTACAGGATCGCGGCCTGAGCCTGTTTGAAGTCAATGCCATCGATACGATTGTGCTGCTGGCAGTCTTCGTGGCCGAAGTGCCGACCGGTGTGATTGCGGATCGCATCGGGCGCAAGTGGTCGGTGGTCATCGGCATGCTGCTGCACGCGACCGGTGAGCTGCTGGTGCTGTTCGGTTACTCGTTCGCGGCATTTGCGGTGATGGCCGCCATCATCGGCACCGGATTCGCTTTCGAATCCGGCGCGTGGGAATCGCTGGTGTACGACACCCTGCCGGAGGAAGACCGCGAGAACGCCATGAAGCGGGCGATGGGCAGCATCGGCAGTGCCGCGAACCTGGGTTTCGTCATTTCGCCGCTGATCGGCACGCTGATCGTGGCCCATCTCGCCCAATCGGAATTTGCCGTCGCCATCGTCCTCACGGCATCATCCATTTTCCTGGCGGCGCTGGTGGCGCTGACGCTGCACGAACCGGAATCGGCGCACCGCACGGCAAAAACCCATCCCTGGGTCATTCTGCGCAGCGGGCTGGCCGAAGTGCGCGGCAGCCGCCCCTTGCAGCACATCGCCCTGGTGTCGATCTGCCTGTCGTTTGGTGGCGCGCTGATCGCATTGGCTCCACCCTATTTCGTCGCACATCAGGCCCCAAGTTTTCTCATTGGCCTGTCCCTGGCCCTGGGCAGCCTGCTGGCCACCTTTACCCAGAAATATGCCTACAAGCTCGAAACGCTGTTCGGAAAGCGCGCTGGGCTGGTAATTGCGGCACTGCTGCCGGGGGTAGGCTACCTGCTGCTGGCCGCGGCGACTGGGGCTGCCAGCATCCTGGCGCTGGTGATCCTGGTGTATGGGGCCGGGCCGATCAAAACACCGCTGTTGTCCGCCTATCAGAACGCCCACATTTCCAGCAGCACCCGTGCCACGGTGCTGTCGCTCATCAACATGGTGGCGCACCTGTGGATCGCCATCGGGACTCTGATCAGCGGCGCGGCAGCGGACCGCTCGATCCCGCTGGTGTTCGCGGGCACCGGCCTGCTGATCATTGCCGTCACGATTCTCCTGCGGGTGGACCGGATTCCGTTGGAAGTGGTCCTGTCTGAAAAGGCTACCCCGGACGCTGGACGGGCTGGATAAGCTGGATTGGAGGGATGGCAAGCGGAAAGGGGAGTTGGCTGTCCCACTGTGCCGGGTGGCTCCGGTCCAGGCAGGTCATCTCACCTAGCGCAAAACCCTGCGCCCGGTCGGTGCTTTCTACTGGCTCCGGGATTATTCTACAGGTATTCAGAACGAGGGCAGGCGACAGGGACATGGACGCGGTCTGACCCGGATGAATCCCAAAACGAGCAAAGGAGCCATCATGAGCACCGAGAGGCGTGAGCGTGTACAGGTTTTTCGGGATGAAGATTTACAGCAGCGGCAGGAAGTGGTCGAGCGCAAGCCCTCGACTCAGCGGGTGGTGCTGTCGCGGGTGAGCCAGTTCATCTGGCTGATTACCGCAGGCATCGTCATCCTGCTGGCCTTCCGCTTCGTGCTGATGCTGCTGGCGGCAAACCCGGCGAATGCCTTTGCCAGCATTATCTATGGCATCAGCGATGTGCTGGTCGGGCCTTTCGTAGGGCTGCTGAACTCCCCGGCGTTTACCGGCGGTTCGATCGTCGATGTGCCGTCGCTGGTGGCGCTGGTCGTCTACCCGCTGCTTGCCTGGGCCTTGGTGCAGTTACTGCACATCCTGTTTGCAGACAGCGGCGGAATGCGACGCGTCAAAACAGTCCGCCGCGAAAAGCTGGACTAACCGCCGCAGCATCCCAATCTGAGCAAATCCTCGCGCTTCTCGGCCTTGTCTGCCGGGAGGCGCGTTTTTCTTTCCCCCGCAGGCCGCAATTGAGATTGTGACAGCCAGCACGAATCGAGTATAATAGAAAATTATAGGGGGCTAACTGCAATTGCAGGCGATGCCCTCTTTCTATTTGCCGGCGGAAGTGTGTCCCGATTATGGGTGACGATGCTCACTTGGATGGAATCGGGGAAATTTTATAATCATGATTATTAGATATTGAGTTGTGAAGCCATATTGATACCTGTTATGATCAATGGCAACATCAGCTCGGGAGGATCATATACCTATGGCTCAGGCTACCTGGGAAAAGTCGAATGCCGCCGCCGAACAGCTTCAGCGCGGGCAAACCGCCAATCGCTTGAAGTTCATCATCGGCGGCGTGTTGATTCTGGCGGCGGTCATCTACCTGATCGTTTCCGGCACCGCCACGGGCGCGCGCTATTTCATGACGATTGACGAACTGGTCCAGAACCCGGACTACGTCGGCCAGTCGGTGCGCGTATCGGGCGCGGTCATCGGTGACAGCATTCAGTATGACTCGGAAACCCTTACGATCAATTTTACCGTCTCGAATATTCCTGCTGAATTTGAAAATCTGGCGCTGGCGCTGCATGAATCGGTGAACAACCCGGATGCAACCCGTCTGGCGGTCGTCGTCACCAACCAGGTCAAACCAGATCTGCTCAAAGACGAAGCGCAGGCCATCCTGACCGGCAAGATGGGCGAAGATGGCGTCTTTTACGCCAGCGAACTGCTGCTCAAGTGCCCCAGCCGTTATGAGGAAGCGGCTCCCGATCAGGCTATTGCTGAATCGGAAGCCTGATCCATGTATGCCGAAATCGGTCTGACCGCACTTTTTCTGGCCTTCGTCGCGGCAGTCTACGCGCTTGGGGCGTCCATCTACGGCGGGCGCGTGCATGCCGACAAATGGGTCCGCAGCGCACGCAACGCCGCCTTGCTCACCTTCCCGCTGCTGCTGCTGTCGTGTGGGATGCTGGTCGGCGGGCTGCTGACCGGGCAGTACCAGATCAGCTACGTCTGGTCGGTGAGCGATCCGAACACGCCCATTTTCTACCGCGTGACTGCTTTGTGGGGGTCGCAGGCGGGTTCGATCCTGTTCTGGTCGCTGCTGATGAGCCTGTTTTCGACGGGCGCACTGCTGCTCAACTGGAATTCACAGCGCCGCCTGATGCCCTGGGTCATCGCCTACACGATGGCGACACTGGCCTTCTTCCTGAGCCTGTCGCTGTTCTTCGAGAATCCATTTGAACGCTACTGGATTATGCCCGGCAACGAGGTCGTGCAAACGGCGCTGATCCCTGCCGGTGCGGTGGCTCCATCGGCAAGCCGCCTGGCGGAGACGGCCAACGGCCTCAACCCGCTGCTGCGGCATTTTGGGATGATCATTCACCCGCCCATGCTGTACCTGGGCTTCGTGAGCTTCGTCATTCCCTTTGCCTTTGCGATGGCGGCGCTGGCCTCCGGCGACCTGTCCACCAACTGGATTAAGGCAACCCGCCGCTGGGCGCTGGTGGCCTGGTTATTCCTCAGTCTGGGGTTGATCCTGGGCGGGCGATGGGCCTACGACGTGCTCGGATGGGGCGGCTACTGGGGCTGGGACCCGGTGGAGAACGCCGCCTTCCTGCCCTGGCTGATCGGCACCGCCTTCCTGCACAGCGTCATGATCCAGGAAAAACGTGGCATGCTGAAAACCTGGAATATGTTCCTGGTCATCGGCACCTTTTCGGCGGTGATCTTCGGCACCTTCGCCACCCGCAGCGGCCTGATCGACAG
>JAIOHO010000705.1 GCA_019912905.1 Anaerolineae bacterium | reverse complement strand
GCTGAGCACCATCCCTGCGACAAAGGCCCCGAATGCAAACGACAGCCCGAACAGATAGGTGGCAAAGCCCACGCCAAGGCCAATGGCCGTCACCGCCAGGATGAACAGCTCACGCGAGTTCCAGCGCGCGATCGTCCGCATCAGGGCCGGGATTACCCGCATCCCGGCAAAGATCATCACCGCCAGGAAAGCCGCCGCTTTCACCACGGCCAGCGCCAGGACTGGCAGACCTGCCTCCAGGTCGCTGAACTGCGGCAGGATAATCATCAGCACGATAGCCGTCAGGTCCTGGACGATCAGCATCCCGATCATCACACGGCTGGAAAGTGTGCCCATCCGCCCCTGCTTGGCGAGCGTCTTGAGGATAACCACCGTATTCGAAACCGCGATCAGCGCGCCGAACCACAGGCTCGTCACCCAATCCCAGCCCAACCCCTGGCCGATCAGCAGGCCGTAGATGATGGTGAGCAAAATCTGAAGCGGGGTACCAACCAGGGCGATCTGGCGCACGGGCTGCAAGTCTTTGAGGGAGAACTCCAGGCCGAGCGCAAACAGCAGCAGTCCCACCCCTAAGTCCGCCAGCAAAGCGATGTCGTCCGGGTTGCCCACCGTCACACCGCCCGTATAAGGCCCGACCACGATGCCGCTGAGGATATAACCCAGAATCAAAGGCTGCCGCAGCCGCTGTGCCATCAGGCCACCGATCAGCGCGGCCACCACGATAATGGCAATATCCGCAGCAATGCCCATTCTATGGCTACCTTGTACCTAGTGTCCCAAAATTTTATACTCGAATGGAACGTCACGCCGCTTTACTGAGGAAACGTTAAGACGGACCCGAAGGAGGGATGAGAGCATGTGGTATTTTCTGGCGGCGATTTTCGGCATCCAGCGGACGTCTGAGCGGCAGACCCAACTGAAGCGATTCAGGCGGCGTAAACGGTGGGCCGCATTCCGGCGCAGGCGGCTGCGACAGGATTCCGGTCCGGTGCAGCCGCGCTAATCGCCAGCCGCAGGTTCGGCAGTCTGCTGTCCTTTTAATTCGATCTGCGCCTTGATCCGGCGGCAAAAGTCGCGCACGGGTTCGGCCTGCTGCGGTTCCAGCACGTCAGCCAGCCGCGTGAGCGTATCCAGCAGCACTTCCAGCACATAAGGCGAATCGTCCGGCGTCGTGGTAAAGACCCCGCGGAGCGCCACCTCCGCATCCTCCAGATGCCCCAACGCCAATCGTGAGGTCACCAGGTCCGTATAGGCCCAGTAGTTGTCTACATCGGCCTGCACCTCGTCCGCCGCCAGTCTTTCGACTTCTTCATAGGTTTTCAGCATGCGTCCCCGGTCATTCTTCTGCATGTACAGCAGCGCCAGGTTGCTGAAGGCATACGACGAATTGGGCGTGACGTCGGCGGCCTGCTCGTAGGCATAAATCGCCTGATCGGTCTGCCCCCGGCGGCGGTACAACCCGCCCAGCGACCCCCACCAGGATTCGCCATCCGCGTCCACCAGCTTGGGCGAAATCGTAAGCGCATCCACGAGATTCCGCTCGGCCCGGTTGAGGACCGTCACCCGCTCGATGCCCTCATCCATCTTCTCCCCCCGGCGGCGGTAGACATAACCGAGTGCCGCCAGCGCCGGTGCAAAATCCGGTTCGGTCGCAAGGGCCTGCTGCAAATGCGTCTCGGCTTCCGCCAGCATGCCAGACTGGGTGTAGGCATATCCCAGACGGTAATTGATAATCGGGTTTTTCGGGTCCAACTGCCGCGCACGCTGATACAGGTCGATGGCTCCTTTGAAGTCACCGGATTTATACTGTCCCTCGCCCAGCGGCAGATACGACAGGGCCAGCGTCGCATTACTGGTGGATTTCTCCAACTGGTCACGCAGGGAAGCAAACTCATTCTGGCGCTGCTCCGTCTCGCGGACCAGTCGTTCGCGCGAGTTGGCGATTTCTTCCTCGAACCGCTTGCGCGCTTCCTGCAAGTCCTGTTGGGCAGAGATGAATCGCGACACGCCAAGAATCGCTGCGGCACCACCGACGATGGTCACGATAAAACCAAAGGCTTCCAACAGTCCCAGCAGGTTGAAAGCATTGTTGACGTCGATCGAGGCTTCGTTGACCTGTTCCTGCACTTTTTCCAACTGGCTGGCTACCTCGGTCGCCAGCGCGTGCAGGTCTTCGGGCGTTTCATCCTGAGCCAGCGCGACAGGCCCTGCCAGCAGCAGGAAAAACAGGAGAAGCAGGCGCAAATACCGCATCATCATGCCCTTCTATCCACAAAGTGCTTTTATTATCTTCTCTTCCCAGGCGCTTTGCAACCAGGCAGCCGGAAATTCGACGCGGTTGTGTTGCGACTTCCGCCTGCCAACATGTTATACTCTGCGCCACGCTCTGAACGCATGTGCCCGGAGAAACGAGCGACACATGGCCGACGGACATCCAACCTTTCAAGCTGACCTGCTGGCCTGGTACGATCAGGCTGCCGCCGATCTGCCCTGGCGCAGAACGCGCGCGCCCTATCACGTCTGGCTGTCGGAGATCATGCTCCAGCAGACCCAGGTCGAGACGGTCATCCCCTACTATGAGCGTTTTCTCGCAGCCTTCCCGACCATTCAGGCGCTGGCCGAGGCTCCGCTGGACGATGTGCTCAAGTTGTGGGAAGGGCTGGGCTATTACAGCCGGGCGCGCAACCTCCACCGGGCGGCGCAGATCATCGCCCACGACATGGGCGGTTATATCCCGACCACGGCGGAAGGCTGGCGGCAGCTCCCCGGGATTGGCCGCTATACGGCGGGGGCCATTGCCAGCATCGCCTTTGAAGAATGCACGCCCGTGCTGGATGGCAACGTCATCCGCGTGTTTGCCCGCCTGCTCGACCTCGACGCCGACGTCACCGAAACGGCGGTCAAGAATGACCTGTGGCAGCGCGCCGAAGCCTGGATGCCGCCGACTCGTCCCGGCGATTACAACCAGGCGCTGATGGATCTGGGCCGCACCATCTGCAAGCCGCGCAGCCCATTATGCAGCGACTGCCCGATCCAGGCCTCCTGCGCGGCCCATGCGCACGGCACCCAGGACGAACGCCCGGTCAAAACCCCACGTGCCGCGACCCCCCATCATGACGTAGCGGCTGGAATTATCTGGAACGAGCGCGGCAAGCTGCTCATCGCCCAGCGCCCGCTCGATGGACTGCTGGGCGGCCTGTGGGAGTTCCCCGGCGGCAAGCGCGAGCCGGGCGAAGAACTGCCCGACTGTCTGAAGCGGGAACTGCGCGAAGAACTGGCGATCGAGGTTCGTGTGGGCGACCTGTTTTTCGTCGTCAAACACGGCTTCACCCACTTCCGCATCACCCTGCACGCCTTCACCTGCCAGTACCTCAGCGGCCCACCGCAGGCCATCGGCGTCCGCGATTGGGCCTGGGTGACACCCCATCAGCTCGATACCTACAGCTTCGGCAAGGCGGACCGTGAGGTGATCACCGCCATCCTCGAACGGGAGAACCGGCTATTCTGAGTGCCGCTGATCCACGGATCAGGCCATCTACAGACACAGAAGTCGTTAATCGAAATAGCCCGCTTCGGCGGCGATCTCATCCGAGGGGATGAACGTCGCTTCCTCGACCGTCTTTCCCGTGCGGCGCAGGTAAGCCTGGACCAGATGATAACCGACCGCGTACCCACCAAAGGGCGGCATCCCGATTTTCGGGAACTGCCACTGCTCGGCAAAGTGATCGCCAAAGATGTAGCCGCGAATGTCGCCGCTGGCTCCCAGGCCAGCCCGCACCACCTGTTTCGCCGTCGCCAGGTCTGCCACGCTGATGTCGGTCACATAATAGCCGACGACCGCCTCGCCATAGAGCTGCGCCGCAAACGATTCCGCCATGCCTTCCAGCACGATGTAATCGGCGACGCCATACGGCTGCTGGAACGTCCAGGGGTACAGTCCCAGCCGGACGAGGTGATGCAGCTCGTGCACGACCAGCCCCGGCAGGCGCGGCAGATTGTAGTCATTGGGCGTGTCGAAAATGCTGACGATGTGGCCGGGAAATTGCAGGCCAGTATAGCCCTTGTTGCTCGGCTGGGATTGCGCCGGGTTCGTCAGCAGGAGCCAGCCAGTCACATTGGTGACGGCAATGCGATCCGCATAGGGCGCAAAGCGTTTCGCACCTTCAGCCGCCGCCTGCGCCGCCACCGTCCAGGCATCCGCCGCTTCCAGCCTGAACAGCGCTTCCGGCGTCTCGATCAGGTCTTCGGGCAGCAGCATGCCCCAGGTCCGGGCCGCTTCGAGGGTATCGCCCTGCACCGGGATATGCGGGGCGGACTGCTGCATGGCCGTGAACAGGGGCGCAAAAGCCTCGCGGTAGATGCGCTCCTTTTCCGCCATCTCCGCTGCCGCGATGATCTGACGGTAAGCTTCATCGGTGCGAATCCAATGGGAATTCATCCGGGTTCCTTTCGCTTCTTCTATTCGACACGCTCAGACTACACGCTCACGTGACGTCAGGATCAAGAGGGAATCTCGACAATTTGCCAGATTTCGCGATAATGATAAGGTATCTGAGAACCTGACACTTTTGTAGAGGATATACAAGCTGCTCATGGAATGCGCTAAGGTTAAAGCTGACTGAAGCAAACCCAGAGGGCAAAACCATGAGCAGTGTAAGCAAACTATATCACGAATGGGCTGAACAGTTAAC
>JAIOHO010000704.1 GCA_019912905.1 Anaerolineae bacterium | reverse complement strand
GCACCCCGCTCCAGCACCCAGCGATAGACGCCATCATGCCGCCGCAACCGATAAGTCATCTCATAATCCGCGCGCGCATCGAAGGACTCTTCATAGGTACGAATGCAGTCGTCTACATCTTCAGGGTGGATGCCTGCGGCCCAACCGTAGCCAATCTCTTCCTTCAGGCTGCGTCCGGTAAAACTGAGCCAGGATTGGTTGAAGTAATTGATCTGTTTATCGGCTTCCGCGACCCACATCAATACCGGTGCCGAATCGGCCATATTGCGGAAACGAGACTCGCTTTCGCGCAGATTGTCTTCCGCGCACTTGCGCTCGGTGATGTCCCGACTGATGAGCGCCAACCCCTCCCCCACCGGCACCCCGGTCAGCGAATACCAGCGATGGGAGCCATCGGGCTGCTCCTTCGCCTGTTCGTCGGTAAACGGCTGCTGAGTCTCGACCACCTGCCGATAGTGTTCAAAAAGATCCTGCGGCGTCACCTCATCCTGCTCAAGGACGCGCAGGCCAATCAGCTTTTCACGAGGCAGATCCGACAGGTCCAGCGCGGCGGCATTCACGTCGATTACCTCGAAATCAATAATCTGATTCAGGTTATTTCGCAGCGCACGCAGCAGATAATAGGCATCCGGCCCGTTCTCGATGACGGCCTGGAAACGTGACTCGGCGGAAGTGATGTCTCGGGTACGCTGGCTCAAAGTCCGGTTCATGCGGTTGTGGACCACGGCAGCCGACACATGAACAACCGCAATAGCCATCAGGCAAACGAGGACCAGGGTGAGGGCATGATAATCCTGAACGGATGGGGCAACCAACAGGACTGCACCGGCAATCGCCACACCCGCCAGTGCCGCCAGCGCCTGCGGAGTCCAGAATAATCCAGCCGCAAGGATCGGCAGAACCACCAGGAAAATGGTCCCCGGTTGCGGCTCGAACCTCAGCGCACCGAATGACGCCACCATCAAAATCAGCGGCAGCAGCAGCATCGCCGCCCGATAACGCAGGCTGCGGCTCACGATGTAAAGCGCCACCAGAACAGGCAGAACGACCAGGACCCACACATAGCGCGCGTCTCCGCTGGCAAACAGGAGCGCGGCCAGCAGTGCGAACACCCCGGTTAGCGCCAGCGTAATTCCGGCTAACAAGCGTACTTGCGGGTAGTCGGGTGTCCGGCGAATATCGCCAGCCGGTTCAATCCACCGCCGCACTACACGTTGCAAGCTGCGCGTGATCGTTGCATCCAATACGGCTCATCCTTTCAGGCCTGATGCGAATCATCCATTCAATGACTCTATACCAGAGTTGCCGCCTTTTGCAGTCTTCATCCCACGGGCCTTTCTCGACAAGCGAGAAAAAACTGAAATGAGGAGCATCTCATCACTGGCAAAACATTGAGGAGTGAGGAAGAAGCGGATTAAAACACGAATCACTCCCCTATTCATTGTAACAAGCTTGTGCTACTGAATTGTCCATGGAAACCTTGAGATTGAGAATTTCGTCGGCCTGCCATTCGTCATCCTCAATCCTATCAGAATCCAGTACACTGAAGACTGTGATGGGATGATTTTGGAGCGATTGTTTTGAAACCTATACGCTGTTTGCTGCTGGCGCTTCTACTGCTGCTGAGCGGCCTCGCCACTGCCCAGGACATCAGCCCGGAGCTTGTTACACAGCTCGATGGCATCGAAGCCTTTACCGCCAGGACGCGCGGGCTGGAACCGCTGGAACCGATCGAGCGGCACTTCCCCACCCGGGCCGAAGCAGTCGCGGAAATCAAAAACCTGTATGCCGCCGAGATTCCGCCGGAGCAGGCCGAACGGCTCAACCAGTTTTATCATGCCTTCGGGTTCCTGTCCGCCGATTCCGATTACGTCAGCCTGTATCTGGAGGCGCTCGAAGCCCAGATTGGCGGCTTTTATGACCCGGAAACTAAGGAGATGAACACCCTGCTGCTCAACGGCGGCGAACCCGGAGACGAGCTGCCACTGCTGGAGCAAATCGTCTACTCCCATGAGTTCACCCACGCGCTCCAGGACCAGCATTTTGACCTGACTGCCATCGACGAGTCCACGCAGGACAACCCCGATCAGGCCCAGGCGGTGCTGGCGCTGATCGAGGGCGACGCCACACTGGTGATGAACCTGTACGTGCAGAAGATTGCCGAGCAAAATCCGCTCGGAACGACGCTGCAACTGCTGGCACAGGGTTTCAGCAGCGATACCCTTTTCCTGCCACCCAATCTGCCGGACATTATCGCCAGCGAACTGTTGTCCTCCTATACCGATGGCGCGGTATTTGTCGCCGCACTGCAAGCGCAGGGCGGATGGCAGGCCGTCAACACGGCTTTCGAGCCGGGCAATTTGCCGCTGTCGTCCGAGCAAACCCTCCACCCGGACAAATACCTGGCCGGTGAAGCACCGCAGCCGGTACACCTCAACAGTCCGTCGCTGGACCCAGACTGGGACACGATCTGGGACACCACATTTGGTGAGTTTTATCTGCGCGAATATCTGAATCTTCAGATTCCGAAGCGCGAGGCCGCCCGCGCCGCAGCGGGTTGGGGTGGGGATCATTACCAGATTTACAGCAACGCCACCACCGACGAACTGGCCTGGGTCCTGCGCATCGTTTGGGACACGCCTGCCGATGCCCGCGAATTCACCGACGCCTATGTCGAATTTCTGACCGATCATTTTGAAGGGATTGTCGCGGCCGATTCGTGCTGGTCCACCCGCAGCGAGGCCCTGTGCTTCACGGACAGTGCGGGCAGCCACACCATCGCTTCCGCGCCGACGCTGGCAATGGCCCAGGATCTGATCGCCAGCCAGGAATAAGCGCCGGACGGTATGCCATCAGTCTTGCGGGAACGTGACCTCGACCAGCGGGCTGCCCTTCATCCACGCGCCCAGTTCATCGCGGTCACGGCCCAGCTTGTTCAGAATCACCCCCAGAATCACACGCCGCTGGCCGGGGCCGGTGATGAGCCTGGCCCGCGCGGTCACATCCGCCTGGAGGCTTTCCTTCAGGTGCACCGTAAAGGCCGGATTCGCCCGCAGGTTGGCATACCAGTCGCGCTTACCCGGCCTGCCAGTCAGGAAGATGCGCCCGTTGATGTAGTGGTACCAGATTTCGATGCGACAGGCTTTGCCGGATTTACGCCCGATCGTCGTGATGTCAATCGTCCGGTCATGAGCCAGCGCCTGCTGAATCTCGGCATCACGTCCGGCTTTCAGGGCGCGCTCAATCACCTGACGCACGGCCTGCACCGCGTCTTCAGGATACGCCGGCGCGGTCCGCAGTTCGCGTTCGGCCAGCGCCAGCAGGGTCTGGGCGGCCTGCGGCACATCGAGCAGCAGGCAGGCGTTGAGTTCTGGGCCGAGCGCCGGAAAGACCTGCTCGAAGCGCCGGGTGGGGTCGAGGTTGTCGATCTGCTCAGGCTGCGTACCGGCTTGGTGACGAATCAATAAACGCAGCAGATGCCCCAGGGCATGTTGTTTGACAAAGGTGTGTCCGCTCAAACGCTCACCGCGCGCGTAACGACTGGCTCCAACCAGCAGGTTGGTCACAAACTGGCCGAACAGGTAGGCATCGTCAGGCGCTTGAGTCTGCTTTTCATCGCGGGTCCGCTGCTGAAGGGCCGCCAGCCGGGTTTCGAGGTCGGCCCGGTCGAGCAGGATGCGGTAGCGGTTGACCCGTGCCACTGCCAGTTCGTCCACGTCGAATACGGCATACTCCACCAGATGCCCGCTGCGATAGACGACCTTCAGGCCGTGTGTGGTTTCGGGAAACGTCAGCACGACCTGTTTATGATCCGGCAGCCAGTCATAATGTGTGCGAAAATGTGCCTGCGCCCCTGCCTGTGTGATGACCCAGAAATCGTGATCGGACCATGCATCCGGTCGGTAATCCGAGGCCGCCATCGAACCTGCCGCTACCAGCCCCAGCACCCGGTCATCCGCTTCCAGCCGCTGGATCAGCGTTTTCGTGAACGCTTCATAATCATCCGTTTTCACAACCACCACCCGAACCACTCGTGGCTGAAGGCATGGTTGTAGGCGTGCACACCGGAATGTACTGTAAGGGACGTTTTCTCCGGCACGCCAAACAGCGCGTAGGCTTTCTGGACCGTCTCGAACTGCTCGCGGGTGGCGGATACGGGGAAGATGGGGTCCATCTCGCCATTGATAAAACGCGCCGGGCGCGGAGCCAGCAGCGCCGCCAGGTCGCCCATCTCTCCCAGTTCGAGGATACCGGGCACATAGTTGCACTCGCAGTGCTCCATCCCCAGGATCGACGCCTTAAACGAGCAGAAGTAACATGAGGTCACGATGGTCGTGATCCGCTCGTCAATGGCCGACAGCCACAGGGTCGTCGTGCCGCCGCCGGAATGCCCGGTGCAGCCCAGCGTATCCGGCATCACATCAGGGCGATTCTGAATGGCGCTGATGGCGCACATGCCATCCCAGCAGCGCTCGCCCAGCAGCGTCCGGCCTTCCAGCATGTATTCAAACGACAGGTGGCGGCAGGACGTCTCATGGACCAGTTGATCGGTCCGCCGTTCACCAAAGCCGCGCTGCTCGACCGCGCACACCAGATAACCGGCTTGCGCCAGTGCCTGCGCAAAATTGTCATCAATCGCCACCCCACTGCGGGCGGAAGCGTCGTCGGGGTAATTGCCCAGGATATACTGCACGCTGGGGTTGTGGCCGTGAAAGGCCATAATCGCCTTATAGGGCGGCGCTTTCTTCGGCACCAGCACATACATGTTGGCGACCACACCCTCGCCGACCTCCAGCGCATATTTTTCTTCGACGTACTGACCTCGGTCGATGGCCTGCAATTTTTCGGCAGCCGGGTTCTGAGGGACGGTGCGCCCAGTCAGACCGAGCAGGTTCACCACTTCGCCGCGCAGCGCCGACTGCCAGATTCGAAACTCATCCGTCGTGTGCGCCTGAAAAGCCAGGCGGCGGGGTTGGTTGGTATACAGATAATCCACGTGGGATTGCAGCGCAAAAGAAGGGCTGGTTGTCATATCGGGCCTCAGGGACAAAGCTAATCTATCCGAAAGAGAGGTGGGGATGGCGTTCGCCTTACTGACGTCATCCGACCATTTCGGATAGATTATCCCTCAGTTTTACCCAGCCGCAAAAATCATTCGTGCGACTCCTGCGGCGTCAGCGTTGAGCGGCCCATTCTTCGCGCAGCATGCCCATGACGATCAGGTCATCATACGCGCCGTTGGACCACACCTGCGCCCGCAGCCGCCCTTCTTCAACGAACCCGACGGCGCGGTAGGCACGGATAGCGCGTTGGTTGCGGGCGTGCACGCGCAGGAAAACCTTATGCAGATTGCGGTACTGGAAGCCGTAATGGACCAGCGTGCGCACGGCATCGCGACCGTAACCCTGGCCCCAGTATTCCTTGTCGCCGATGGTAATGCCCAACTCGCAGACCTGCGCGGTCGCCTCGAACTGGAACAGCGCGCAGCCGCCGATACATTTGCCGTCGGCTTCGATGACGAAGTTGGCACTGTCGCGCCCCCCTTTGGACCAGCTCTGTTCGTACTCGGCTTCCAGCATGGGCAGCGGCTGGGGCATCGGCGGATCACCCCCGCCCGCCAGTTCGACTTCCACATCGTTGTTGAATTGATTGAGCAGCGGCAGGTCCTCTCGACGGACAGGCCGCAATATAACCTTTTCACCTTGAAACATGATCCCTCACCGTTCCACATACGGCCCAGGCCCGCGCCATCAGATCAATAGACCCATCCCGATTCGTCGGCAAACGCTTTTGAAGCATCTCCCTCAGAGCTGCGCGCTGGTCTTCCGTCAGCGAGGCCACGTATTGAGGCGCGGGAAACTGCCCGGACAGGAATGGCCGCCAGTAGTCCTCAAAATGATCGAAATGGGTCGGCACGTCGATCGGAGTAGATTCGACTCGATCCAACCCTGCATGGGTAAACAAGCGAGTCAGGTTGTCGGGATGACAGATCGGGAAGCGTTTGCCTTCATCATAGGCTTCCGCTTCCGGGTTCACCGCGAACGCCGCATCCCAGAAATAGCGCAGCCACTCCATCCGGCCCGCATAATCCCAGACATAGGCCGCGACCCACCCGCCCTTCCGGGTGACAC
>JAIOHO010000071.1 GCA_019912905.1 Anaerolineae bacterium | reverse complement strand
TTCCGGCAGCGGCCACCACCGTCACCCCTTCCGCAGTCAGGCGTCGCACGGCTGCGTATATCGGATGATCAGGATCGGTACTGACGAAATCACCACCCACCGAGATATTGACGACTCGCACGTCAAATCGGCGGTGCGCTTCGACCAGCCAGTGCAGCCCGCGCAGAATATCCGGCTCTTTGACCTGACCGCGCGGCGTGCCCACACGAATCAGCACCAGCTCTGCGCCGCTGGCAATCCCGCGATATTTCCCGTTGGACAGGCGGCCATCCCCCGCGGCAATCACGGTCGTCATCTGGCCGTGCCAGCCCAGGTCACCGGAATGATAGCGGTCGTCCATTTGCTCGCTAATACGGCTGGTACTGGCATCGACATGCACCCGCACGCGGCCCGCGATTTCAGGGTGTGGATAAAACCCGGCGTCAATGAATGCCATCACGACGCCTCGCCCGGTGTACTCAGGCAGCGCGCCGACTCGTTCGAGGGTGGTCAGCAGACCTTGTGCGCCGGGATAATTGGCTGAGAATAGCGACATACTGCCTCATAACCACACAATTGATGCAATGCTTGATTATAAAGCCGATAGGCCAAAAGAACGCCTAAATTTCTGCCGCCAGTTTTATGGAAGCCATATAAACGAATAACCAGAGCCATAGCGTAGATCACTCAGCAGTTGACGCCGGTCCGATCCATCCGGGCGCATCAGATACAGGCCATCCTCATCAACAGTCTGGTCGCGCGTGAAGGCAATCCATTGCCCATCCGGGGACCACACCGGCTGATATTCATACTGCGGGTCGTCGGTGATCTGCTTCAGAGTAGCGGAGGCCAGATCATAGACAAAAATGTCCGACCCGTTGCGATCTTCCTGAGACGACGTAAAGGCAATCTGCTTCCCATCCGGCGACCACACCGGCAGGCGGTCATCACGGCGATTGGTCGTAAGGGGCTGCTGGCCGCTGCCATCGGCGTTCATCAACCAGATTTCCCCGGTGCCATCCCCCACCGAGTAATTGGTCATATAGGCGATCTGTCTGCCATCCGGGGAGAACTGCGCTTCCAGGTCGTTCTGGTTTTCGTTCTCGGTTAACCGCCGCAGGTCGCTGCCATCCGGCGACATGGTATACAGTTCCTGAAAGCCATCGCGTGACGTCGTAAACACGATTCGTCGGCCATCCGGTGACCAATCCGGTTCCAGATCGTTGGTGAAGTCTGTCAACTGGCGTTCCACGCCGGTCGCCACGTCCACCATGAACAGGGCCGAGAAGAAGCTGCGCGAACGCACAAATACGATTTGAGTGCCATCCGGGGACCACTGCGGGTCGCTGTCGCGGGAACCGGAAGTCAGTTCACGGAAGTTCGTACCATCCACATTCGCCACATACAGGCGAATATCCGCCTCACTGTTGGCGATGTGATGGACGCCGCTGAACACCACCTGCTGGTAATCCGGCGAGTAAGCCGGTTGATGCGCCGTGAGAGTCCCATCACCGTCCAGGAGTTCTACCTCGCCTGTTTCGACCGTCAGCTGGTGCATCATCGGGGTTCCATTGACCAGCAGCGGAATCAGCAGGGTGCCGGACGGTTCTGGCCGCAGCAGGTCGCGCACCATGACGACGAAAAACAGCCCGGCACAGACCAGCAGCAGGACGCCTATGACGAGCGAAGCTCGATGACGAAGACGCTGCATCCGTTCTAATCCGTGGGCTTATTTTTCGGCGGCGCAACTGCCAGAAAATCGGCGGCAAAACGTGGAACGTAGGCGTCGATGAGTTCCTGCACACGGGACCCGTCCGGTGAAGCCACAATCAACCCGGCATGATTCTTCTTGTGCAGCTTCCAGACCACCTCGTGGTCGTTGTAGGCGGTCAGGTCCGGGTAATCCTGCTTCGCCAGGCATACCAGCAAGCCCGCCTGATCATGACCGAGTGTGGGCAGTCGATAAGTTTCGCCGCGTGCATCCGCCACGACCAGGCGTGCCCATTCCGCCCACAGGTTGATACCCGCCGCTTTCTCGATCAGGTCCGCGATGTGGGCGCCGCCTACCCGCGCCGCCGCTTCGAGGAAATAAAACTGGCCGTTCGCCTGGATATACTCCGCATGGGCCGCACCGCGCGACAACCCCAGCGCAGCCAGCACCTGGACATTAAAAGCCCGCAGCGCTTTGGCGTCCTCGGACTCAGGCGGCAGCGTGCGCGTCACAAACACACCGCCGTCGTGCGCCACATTCAGCGGCGGTTGGCCGTATTTCTGCGCGCTGGCGAACACGATTTCCCCGTCCCACACCAGCGAATCGACATGAAACACAGCACCCGGCAGATATTGTTCGAGCAGGAAAAATGACTGTTCATCCCCCAGTTGATCCAGCCAGCGCCACAGATCATCCGGCCCCGCAATGCGCTTGATGCCCATCGCCCCGGCTTCGGTGCGCGGCTTGAGCAGCCAGGGCGGAGGCACGCGCTGCATGAACGCACGCAGATGGTCATAATTCAGCACGCCCACATACTCCGGCACCCGCAGCCCAGCGCTGTGAGCCGTGTTGCGCATCGCCAGCTTATCCCGAAAGCGCCGCGTCGCCGACACGCCCATGCCGCCAATCTGGAGATGCTCCCGCAGGGCCGCGGCCATGGGCACATCGTATTCGTCCAGGGGCACGATGCGGTCAATCACCCGCTCATGCGCCAGATACGACACCGTGTTGATAATCCAGCGTTCGTTGCTCAGGTCAGGCGTCAGGTGAAACTCGTCGATCGAATCGTGCGGCCAGGCGGCGTTAGCGAGTTTTTCCTCGGTGAGCAGCAGCACGCGGCAGCCCTGCCTGCGCGCCTCCTCCATAAACGGTTCGCCCTTAAAATAACTGGCAAGACATAGGATGGTCGGCTGTCGCATCATCGTCTCCCTCTCCTTCTGGCACTGCTAATTATACCCATTGGTGGGAAAATAAAGCAGACGCCGGATGACAAGGGGCCGACGTCTGCAAATAAGTCAGAAGGGAGGTCGCGCGCGGTTAGCTGCGATTCGGCTCCAGATGTGCAGAAGATTGACCATTCGCACTCAGCGGCAGTTCTTCTTCGGCGCGGAACTGGCTCATATACAGGTCGTAGTAAGCCCCTTCCAGCGCCAGCAGTTCCTGATGCGTGCCGCGTTCGATGATCTGCCCGTCGCGCAGCAGCAGCACCAGGTCCGCGTTGCGGATCGTGCTCAGCCGGTGGGCAATGACGAAGCTTGTGCGCCCTTCGAGCAGTTTCTCGAACGCCTTCTGGATCAACCGCTCCGTGCGCGTATCGACGCTCGACGTGGCTTCATCCAGAATGAGGATGCGCGGGCTTTTCAGCGCGGCGCGAGCAATCGCAATTAACTGGCGCTGGCCCTGGCTGAGGCCGCTGCCGCGTTCGCCCAGGATCGTCTGGTAGCCGTTCGGCAGCCGCTCGATGAACGAATCCGCCTCGACCATCCTGGCCGCCACGATCACTTCTTCATCCGTAGCTTCGGGCCGTCCGTAGCGAATATTGTTCATGACCGTGTCGCTGAACAGAAAGGTGTCTTGCAGCACCAGCCCAATCTGACGGCGCAGGCTGGGAACCGTGACGTCACGCACATCCTGGCCGTCAATGCGCACTGCACCGCCGGTGACATCATAAAAGCGCGGCAGCAGGTTGATGATGGTCGTCTTGCCCGCGCCGGTTGGACCGACAATCGCGATGGTCTGGCCCGGTTGAACGCTGAAGCTCACATCCTTCAGCACCGGTTCGCCCTTCACATATTCGGCGCTCACATGATCGAACTCGACCTGCCCCTGAATCTGCGGCATGTCGGTTGCACCCGGCTTGTCCGTAATCTCGACCGACTCATCCAGCAGACCAAAGATGCGTTCGCCACCGGCCACCGCGCTCTGCACGTTGGTCCACAGCGTCGCAATCTGCTGGATCGGCTGGCTGAAGCGCTGGCTATAGCCCACGAAGGCGAACACCACGCCCAGTGTGATGGCCGAACCGCCCATCAGCGGCTCATTGCGCAGCACCGCGATGCCGCCCACGAGGACGACGACTGCCAGGGCTACATAGCCGAGCGCCTCCAATACCGGACTCAGTGCGCTGGTGAAGGCTGCCGCCCGCACATTCGCCGCACGGTTGGCTTCGTTCGAGCGTTCGAACTGCGCGATGGTCGCCTCCTCCCGGTTGAAGGCCTGCGCCTCACGCGCCCCGGCGATGCTTTCCTGCAAGTCGGCGTTCACCGTCCCCAGTTCCACCCGCGCCCGGCGGAAGGCTTTGCGCGCCTGCCCGGAGAAGTAGACGGTCGCCACCACCATGATCGGCACCACCGCCAGGCTGATGAGGGCATACGTCACGTTGGTTTGCAGCATCTTGACCACGATCCAGACGATCAGCAGCGCGCCGCTGATGACCTGCATCAGAGCGAAGTTGAACACCAGTTGAATCGTGTCCGTGTCATTGGTCACACGGCTCATGACATCACCGGCTTCGCTGCGGGCGTAGTAGCCAATTGACAGCCTCTGCATGTGGTTGAACAGATCCTGCCGCATGCGCACCAGGACTCGCTGGCCCGCCCAGCGCATCAGGTAGAAAGACAGCCCGGCCAGCACTGCCCCGCCAAGATACAGCGCGACCAGCAGCAGCGCGATCTGACCCAACCCGGCCAACTGCTCAGCCTGGGTTATATTAGTCGAAATCGGCGCGATCCAGCAGGCGTCCGCAGATGTCGGGAACAGGTAGCAGTCCACGGCCTGGCCGATAATCTCCGGCGAAACCACCTGGCTCCAGGTGTTAACGACGATCAGCACCATCGCCAGCGTGACACTGAACCAGTACTTCCGAAAATACTGCCCGAAGCGTCCGAGGGTCTGACCCAGGTTCTGCGGTTTGAGCGTTTCACGTTCAAGAATACGGCGTCCGCCATCCATAAACATGGGTTAAGCCTCCTCACTCACGGCTTCCGCCGGTGCATCTTCGACGAGCTGTGAATTGTAGATCTCGGCATAGATCGGGCTGGTTTCCATCAACTGGCCGTGCGTGCCCATCGCCACCAGCTTGCCTTTGTCCAGCACGATAATCTGATCGGCAGCCTGAACGGTCGAGATGCGCTGCGCGATCACGAAACTGGTGCGGCCCTGCATCAGGTTATCCAACGCTTGCTGGATGCGCCGCTCCGTCGTGAAATCTACTGCGCTCGTCGAGTCATCCAGGATGAGCAGCTTCGGGTTCAGCAGGAGCGCGCGCGCGATGGCAATTCGCTGTTTCTGACCCCCAGAGAGTGTCGAACCGCGTTCGCCAACCGGCGTATCATAGCCTTCCGGAAACTCGCTGACAAAGTCATCCGCCGCCGCCGCTTTCGCAGCAGCAACCACCTGTTCCAGCGTGGCATCGGGACGTCCATAGGCAATGTTGTCACGGATCGACCCGCTGAACAGGTTCGTCTCCTGAAGTACGATGCCGATCTGAGAGCGCAGGCTGTCGAGGGTGACATCGCGAATGTCATGCCCGTCGATCAACACCGTCCCTTCCGTCGCGTCATAAAAACGCGGAATCAGATTGATGATGGTCGTCTTGCCGCTGCCGGTCGCGCCCAGCAGTGCGATGGTCTGGCCCGGCTCCGCTTTGAAGCTGACCTGATTGAGCACGTTGTCGCCAGAGCTAAAGTAGCGGAAGGTCACGTCCTTGAACTCGACTGCACCCTGGATCGCAGGCAGATCGATGGCCCCCGGTTTGTTTTTCACATCGCTCTCGGCGTCCAGAATTTCGAAGATACGGGTGGCCGATGCAGCCGCCTGCGCCATCAGCGAAATGATGAAGCCCAACTGCCCCAGCGGGAAGAACACATACATCAGGTAGAGTGTGAAGGACTGGTATTCGCCCAGGCCGATGTCGCCGGGGATAATCTGCTGCCCGGCGAAATACAGGATGACGACCTGTCCCAGATTCGCCAGCACGAAGATCAGCGGAAACAGCACCGAGAAAATCCGGGCAATCCGCATCTGCTGGTCGAACAATTCGGCATTGGCGTTGGCGAAGCGCTGCTGTTCCTGTTTTTCGCGCACGAAGGCTTTGACCACCTTGATCCCGGCGACATTCTCCTGGAGGATGGTGTTCAGGACCGATAGGCGCTTCTGCACTTCGATAAACAGCGGCTGTGACACCTTGCCGAAGATCGTGAACACGACCAGCGCAATCGGCAGAATCGGCAGAATTGCCAGTGTCAGACGCCAGTTGGTCGCCAGCAGGATAATCAGCGTGACCACAAGAAGCAGGAAGGCCTGCACCGTCATGATCAGACCTTGTGCGATGAACAGCCGAACTTTCTCGACATCGTCCGTCGCACGGATCATAAGCTGGCCGGTCTGGGTGCGATCGTAATAGCTGAACGACAGTCGCTGAATTTTTGAGAAGATGTCATTCCGCATGTGGAACGCCGCACCCTGCGAGGTGTTTTCCGCCATATAGGTCTGGATAAACGCAAACACCGCCCGCAGAACGGCAAAGACGACGATAATCGCAACTGCGTTAATCAGCAGCGACTCCGCATTCGAATAGGCCGACTGCGCATTTTCGACGGTCGTTCCGGCGAGCTGCGCGGCAGCCCCCTGCGCAAAAGCAGGCAGCTGCAAAATCTGCTTGGCGGCGAAGCCCTGCGTAATCGCGTTGATCATATTCTGAACCAGATTGGGCACCGCCAACTGCGCGATCGTCGCGATCACCAGCGCGCCGTAGGCTAGAAGAGTCGTGCGCCGCTGCTTACTCAGATAGCCAATGGCCCTGCGCAGCGACCCTGGATTACCTCGTTCCATTCCCTGTCTACGTGGTTGTGCTGCAGCCTGCAAGGTAAAACCCCTCTCTCTCACTTTTTCTCACGATCCGGACAACGCTCGTTGAACACGCTGCTGGTAATGAAAGCATCCCGCAATATGTGTAACCCCTGCGACACCCTTTCACGTTCATCAGCACTCAACGAACGGATGATTTCCGATACTTTTCCCTCCATGTGCTGCCGAATTTCGTCCAGAATTCCGCGCCCCTCCTCGGTGATTTCGATCTGCACCCGCCGCCGATCTTTGGTCGAGCGGGTACGGGTCACCCATCCTCGTTCTTCGAGGATGGTAATCGAATTGGACATCGTGGGCAGGCTCACCATCTGGTGTTCGGCCAGTTCACTCAATGTGAACGAGTGATGTTCGAGCATCCACAACAGCCGGAAATGCGACGTCATCATAAAATGATCCATCTGCCGCATCTCCGCCGAAACAGTCCGCATCACCAGCGGACCGATTTCGAGAATCTGCTGCGCCAAACCCTGGAGTTCATCTGCCACAATAGTTAGCCCACCTAACGATTAGCACACCTAATCATTATAGGCGACTGCCGGGCCGCGTCAAGCAGGGTTTTATCAGAGTTTCGTTAACATCGACGGCTACGGTGGCTCGCGGAATTTGGTTCACTTTCCCGCGCAGAGCAGACCCTCGGCGATCTGCCCCTGAATCATCGCTTCGATCTCATCCGCCGCCTGCCGGTAACCGCCGGTGCTTTGCAGTTCCTGAGCGATAAGCTGCGCATTCTGCCGGTAGGATGGGGTGCTGAGCACCTGCTGCACACCAGCCCGCAGCTCCCCTGCCCCCACATGCGCATAGGGCAGCCGGTCACCCAGGATGTTTCCTGCTCCATGTTTCTTTACGATGCGCGCATTAAAAAGTTGCTCGAACTGATGCGGAATCACGACCAGCGGCACGCCGAAGTACAACCCTTCGTGGATGCTGTTCATGCCCCCATGCGTGACGAAAACATCGGCAACAGCCAGCACGTCAAGCTGCGGGACACGGCTGCGGACAATA
This sequence comes from Anaerolineae bacterium, assembly GCA_019912905.1. Lineage (GTDB taxonomy): Bacteria > Chloroflexota > Anaerolineae > Aggregatilineales > Phototrophicaceae. The sequence goes on along the minus strand of JAIOHO010000071.1, from coordinate 2,015 downwards.
AAATTCGCGGGAATGGGGCCGAGGCTTTCAATTGCAATCTGTGGACCAATCGAAAGCACGAACTGCGCCGGATAACTGCGGAACGCCTCAAACGCAGTGTAGTAGAATCCGACATCGGTGTGATGCACCGTACCCAAAGAGATGTAAACCAGCGGAGCGTCAGTCAGGCGATCAAATGGAAAGGGTTCAGCCGCTCGAGCGCTGTTCAGGATCGACGGCCCCACAAAGCGAAAGCGATCGTCAATCATCGCCGAGCGCGGCTGGAGCTGTTCGGTGGTATACAACAGGTTCAGGTCACCCAGGACCGGCAGCAGGTGTTCTTTCTGAAAGATGCCACCCCCATAGCGCTGGGCCAACCGCCGCCGGGAAGCCAGGATCGCGGGCATCAGCGGCAGCGCTCGCCAAAGCAGATGCAGCGTTTCGCGTTTGGTGCGCGACAGTTCACGGCTGTCGAGGATGAAATGGCTGATCGAGGCCACAGTCGGCAGCCGCAGCAGTCGGGCGGCAATCGAACCCCACAGCGCGATCGAATCGTGCACGATGAGGTCCGGTCGTTCGCGCTCGACTTCATCCAGCATAAAGGGCACCAGGTGTTCACTCAGCGCAAACAACATCCGGGTGACCTTCACCAGATTACCTTCACGCATCAGCGCCGTAATGTCCTCCGACGTGGGCATCGGCTCCGGGTAGGCGCGGAATAATGCCCCGGTGCGCGTGATCCTGTCGCGAAATTCCTCGGTATTATAGTAGAGAATTGAATGGCCGCGCTCGGCCAGTTCCTGCACGACCGGGAGAGTTGGATTGACGTGCCCATATGCCGGGATGTTCATGACCAGGATTCTTGCCATCTTATGCGCCTCGCATATAAGTTATGTGAATATAATTATTATTTTAGGTTAATCTAAATACTTGTCAACCCCCACACGAACCTTACATGATCGTCATTTGACAAAGCCCTGGCAAGGGATTATAAATTATAAAAATTATGTGGTTCAGAAATTAATGTGGCACGTCCAGCCCGAACCGATCTGGGCGGCTGCCAGCGGGTTCTTGTCCAAGTATTATTGAGGGACTCCATGAGTGTTCAATCGGATCGGCAGGGTGTCGCCCCGGCAGCGCCATCTGCTCTCGCCAGCCGGTTAAAGGGGATGAGCGGGGTCAAATTCCGCCGCAACCTGACCTGGTTCTTGATGGCCCTGCCCGCCCTCGTCTGGATATTCGTGTTCAAGTACGTCACGCTGTTTGGTGTCTGGATCGCTTTCACCAATTATAAGGCCCGCCGCGGGGTGTTCGGCAGCGATTTTGTCGGTCTGAAGAATTTCGAATATCTCTTCGCCACCGATACCGCGGTCCGAGCGGCTCGCAATACCCTGCTCCTCAACCTGCTGTTCATTTCCGTCGGCTTGTTTTTCGCATTATTCGTCGCCTGGCTCCTGTTCGAAATTTACAGCAGCGCACTCACCAAGTATTACCAGACCATGCTGCTGCTGCCGCGCTTCATCTCCTGGGTGATCGCATCGTATTTCGTGTTCGCGCTGCTGGCGACCGATAATGGTGTGATCAACCAGATTTTGCGCAGTATGGGGGTTCAGCCGGTGAACTGGTACACGTCTGCCCAGTACTGGCCCGTAATCCTGCTGCTCGCGTCGTTGTGGAACGGCATCGGCATCAGCAGCCTGATTTATCTGGCCGGAATGCTGGCAATCGACCCGCAGCTTTATGAAGCGGCACGCATCGACGGGGCCAACCGCTGGCAGCAGTTTCTCAAAATCACGTTTCCAATGGTGCTGCCTCTCGTGGTCATTAATCTGCTGCTGTCGATGGCGAACATCTTCAACGCCGACTTTGGCCTGTTCTTCCAGATCCCACGCGATCAGCCGCTGCTTTACCCGGTGACTGACGTGTTAGATACCTTCATCTACCGCTCACTGTTAGTGACCCAGAACGTCAGTATGGCCGCCGCCGCCCAGTTCTATCAGTCGATTGTGGGCTTTATTCTGGTACTGTTCTTCAAC
>JAIOHO010000070.1 GCA_019912905.1 Anaerolineae bacterium | reverse complement strand
ATGCTTGCTATGTTAAGGAATTTAATATATCCTTAAAGTGTTCTTAAACTTTGAGGCGATGGGTATGCTGACCGTCAACCTGATTGTGATCCTGGCTCTGTGCATCGTGTATGGCTATATCAACGGCCTGCATGGTTCCGCCAGCGTCGTCGCGACCGTCGTCTCGTCGCGGGCGCTGGGGCCGCGCGCGGCGCTGCTGCTGGCGGCGGTTGGCATCGGCCTGGGACCGTTTCTGCTGGGGGTGGCAGTTGCCAACACCCTCGGCGCGGAATTGTTAAGCCCGCATGTCGCCAGCGCCCAGGTGATCGTGGCTGCATTGGTGGGCGCAATCAGTTGGAGTGCCCTGACGCTGGGATTGAAAATCCCCTCCAGCATCTCGCAGGCGCTGATCGGCGGGCTGGTGGGGGCGGGCATCGCCGCAGCGGGTCCGGCAGGCGTGCAGTTTGTCGGGCTGAATAAAGTCCTCCTCGCGCTTTTTTTGTCCCCTGTTCTGGGCCTGTTCGCGGCCTACATCCTGGTCCGGCTGACCTACCGCCTGGCCGCCGGAGCATTCCCCGCTGCCAACCGCTGGCTTCAGCGGGCGCAGGTGGTGCTGTCGCTGGTGGTCGCGGTGGCTTTTGGCGCGAATGACGGCCAGAAGATGATTGCCGTGATGACCCTGGGGCTGGTGGCGACCGGCCTGCTGGATAAATTCATCGTGCCGGAATGGGTCGTCGCGGTCAGCGCGCTCACGATTGCGTTGGGCACGCTGGTCGGCGGACGCGGTGTGATTCAGACCCTGAGCAAGGGATTCTACAAGATTCGCCCGGTGCATGGTTTCAGCGCACAGATGGCCTCCGGGGTTATCATCCTGGGTGCCGGGTTGTTCGGCGGGCCGGTGAGCGGGTCGCAGGTGGTGACGTCCTCGATCCTCGGCTCCGGCAGCGCCGACCGCATTCACAAAGTGCGCTGGGGCGTGGCCCGGCAGATTCTGATCGGCTGGCTGCTGACGATTCCGCTGTCGGGGCTGGTAAGCTTCGCCGTGTACACGGCCCTGCTGCGATGATTGTCGAAGCCTGTTCTCATTACATTCAGCGCATTTTCCGGCGCAAGCCGAACGAGTTTCTGCTGCGGCTGCGCGAGCAGTCGGCGCTGGTGCTGTGCGGCACCCAGGCGCTGATTCAATATATGCAGGAGCCGACCAAAAAGAACGCCGCGCGGGTGCGCATCTACGAAAAAAAGGCCGATGACGTGCGGCGCACGTTGATCAACGAATTGAATCACAGTTTTGTGACCCCCATCGACCGCGAAGATTTGTTCGCGCTGTCCCGCTATATTGACGACATCCTCGATTATGCCTACACCACCATTTACGAAGTCGATGTGCTGAACATCAAGCCGAATGATTACCTCCAGCAGATGGTCGAAATTCTGCATACCAGCGCCACCGAAATTCACCTGGCGATGGAGCAGTTGGAGGAGAAACCCCGCGCTGCCGATCAACATGCGCTGCGGGCCAGGGCGCTCGGCAACCGCATGGAGGCGCTGTATACCCGCGCCCTGGGCGACCTGTTCAACACCCCCAGCGACCTGAACGAAGTCGTGGAGATGCTCAAGCTGCGCGAGATCTACCGGCATCTGCTGCACGCCATGCAGAGCACCGAGCGCGCCGCCAACGGCATCAGCGACGTGGTGATGAAGTTTTATTAACCCTGCCGCGTACCGCCTGAAATAATCGCCTGACCATTCAGCCTGAAGCATACCATCAGGGGCAGAGCGCCTTGAGTGCGCTTCCCGTCGCGTTCTGGAACCGGACGTTTCAACACCTGTCGGTAGGTCGCTCAGGTTAGCTTATCCAGAAATCCGGTGGTGGAAAAAACCAGTCTTGCGTTATACTTTGGACAAGATTGATAAAGTTTTGATGATTCTTGTTGTATACTATCGATAACTAAACTTACTTCGCACCCCTTCATAGATGATCAGGTTCTCGTGACGGCTTGGCAATCCGGCGATCTCACGGGCTTAACGACCTCGATCCCTCAACCTGCTCCTCGTTAGGCGTCGCCCAAACTCTCGCAATCCATGTGCAGGCGTTTGATGTGGCTAAAAGGGGACTGGGATGGACACAATCCAAATGATTGGCATGCTCATCTTTGCCGTAAGCGTGATGGTCGCGCTGTATGCGGTTTCTCACGTGTTCGCCGATCACTTCAAGTGGCGCATCGGGCCGAAATAAGACCGTTCGACGCTCTGCTCACCACCCGATTGACCCATAGGGATCGGCCATCGGGCATAATCCGCGTGTAGTGTCGGGCTGCAATTTGTGTGGTTCCGCACAGGAGGCGACCGGTGTGGCCGCCCCCTGGATGTAGTCTGGCCCGCTGTCGGTGCAGCCGACTGCCCGGCCTTCAAAGTCCCCTCGGAACTCGGATTTGTTTCGCGTTCAAACCCTCAACACGCCTCTCATGTTAAGAAGCCTCAATGAATCGGCTCGGACGAGGCGACCTGATCGATCACCTGCTGGGTGCGGGTGTCCGTGTAGCGGCTGCGTGTCGCCAGGAACAGGATCAGGGCGAACAGCGCCAGCATGATGATAAAGACGATGGGCCGTATGGATGCATTGGCCGGGGCATTGACCGTCACCACCAGCGGGGCGACCAGCAGCGCGACGAGGTTGACCACCTTGATGATCGGGTTGAGCGCCGGACCCGCCGTATCCTTGAACGGATCGCCGACCGTATCGCCCACGACCGCCGCTTTGTGGGCGTCGGACCGTTTGCCCCCGTAATGACCGTCCTCGATGTATTTTTTGGCGTTATCCCACGCGCCGCCCGCGTTCGACATAAACACGGCCATCAACTGCCCGGCCAGGATAATCCCGGCCAAAAAGCCGCCGAGCGCCGCGACATCCAGCAGGAAGCCGAGCACGATCGGCGTCAGCACGGCGATCACGCCCAGGGGGAGCAGTTCGCGCTGGGCCGCACGGGTCGAGACGTTGACGCATTCGGCGTAATCCGGGGTGACGGTTCCTTCCATCACGCCGGGGATGCGTAACTGCTTGCGGACGACGCCGATCATTTCAAAGGCGGCCCGGTTCACCGAGCGGATGAGCAGGGCGCTGAAGAGGAAGATCAGCCCGCCGCCGATAAGAAAGCCGATGAAGACGACCGGCTCGGCGACGTTGATGCCGGTGTGGAACAGGGTCTGGTCGAGCGGGATATTGCTGCCCAACTGGACGACGCGCGTATCGGTCAGGAAGGAGCCGAACAGCGCGACCGCCGCGATGACCGCCGAGCCGATGGCGATGCCCTTGGTGATGGCTTTGGTGGTGTTGCCGACGGAATCCAGATTCTGGAGGGTTTCGGCACCGGGACCAGCGCTTTCCCCGGCGAGTTCGGCGATGCCCTGGGCATTATCCGAGATCGGCCCGAAGGTGTCCATCGACACGTTGTTGCCGGTCAGAGTCAGCATGCCGATGCCGGTCATGGCGACGCCGTACAGCACCGCTGTGAAGGTATCGACGATCTGCACCTGACCTTCGGGGCCGGTGATGGGGAACAGGCCAAAAATCAGCACGCTGGCGAGGATGGTAAAGGCGATGACCATGATCGCCCACACGCTGCTTTCCATGCCCGACGACAGGCCGCTGAGGATGGTCGTGGCCGGGCCGGTCTGAGTGCTCTTGGCGATTTCCTGGACCGGGCCGAATTCCGTATCCGTGAAATAGGAGGTCACCCGGTCGATGACGATCGCCAGGGCGATGCCCGCCAGCACCGCCGCGAAGGGCTGCCAGATGACCTGACCGCCCATGATGTTGGGGTCGCGCATATAGAACACACTGAACAGGCCGAACAGCACGATGCTGATGGCCGCCGCGCTGTAGAAGCCGCGCGTGATGGCCTGGAGCGCGTCCTTGCCGCTGGAGGAGCGCACCAGATAGGTGCTGATGATCGAGCTGAGCACGCCGATGCCGCGCACGATCAGCGGGAAGACGATCCAGATCGGGCTGCTGGTCACGGTCGCCAGCGCCAGCCCCAGGATCAGGCCAGAGACGATGGTCACTTCGTAGCTTTCGAAAATGTCCGCGGCCATCCCTGCACAGTCGCCCACGTTGTCGCCGACCAGATCGGCGATGACCGCCGCATTACGCGGGTCGTCTTCAGGCAGACCGGCTTCGACCTTGCCCACCAGATCGGCCCCGACATCCGCCGCCTTGGTGAAGATGCCCCCGCCGACGCGCATGAACAGCGCCAGCAGCGTGCCGCCAAAGCCGAAGCCCAACAGCGCATCCGGCGAGGCGATGCCGAAGATGATGAAGATGATCGTGCCCCCCAGCAGGCCCAGGCCGTCGGTGAGCATGCCGGTGATCGTGCCGGAGCGATAAGCGATGCGCAGTGCTGCGCCGTAGCCTCGTTTCGGGTCCAGCGCCGCAGCCGCAGTGCGCACACTGCCCTGCACGGCCATGTTCATGCCAATGAAGCCGACCGAAGCCGAAAACACCGCTCCCATCAGGAAGGCCCCGGCCCGGCCAAAGGCAGTGCTGGTGCGGGCCGAATCGCAGGCGAGGAATTTCGCGCCAGTGGCCGGGTTATCCAGGCTGCCGATGCCCGCCTGGACGACTGCGCCTTCGCGCGCGTAGACCACCGCGTTATTTTGCAGCAGGGTGAGCTGATCGGCAGTCGCATAGGGGTTGGTCTGGGCGACTTCGGCGCGCACAGCGTCCTGATCGACCGTTGCAGACGCGGCTTCGGTCAGTTCGGGGCAGAAATGTTCGATGGCATACGGGGTGGGGTTGACGACGTAGACGCTGAAGAACAACACGACCACCAGCACGGCGATCAGAATGCCGATGGTGCGGAACTGCGAGCGCAGGTAGGCGTTTGCGCCGGTGCGGATATACCCCCAGACTTCCTGAACTTTGTCCGATCCCTTGCTTTCGCTCAGAATCTGCCGTGCCAGGAACGCCGCGTAAAGCAGCCCTGCGATCGCGATCCCCAGCACAATCAAAATGAGGGTGTGTTCGGACGAGTTTAATTCACGCATGTCAATCAATCTCCAAACAAGTATTTTGACCAACTGGGGTGGGGAGAAGAAGGCGCAGGCGCAGTTGGCACCGAGGATAGGATTGCCAAAAAAGTCAGCCTGCGGAAGTATACCGCAGAGTCCAGTCAAACTGTATAGGCCGGGCCATACGGTACAATGGGGCCGCACAAGAAGGAGAAAATCGCATGGACTATCGCCAGCTCGGAAAAAACGGCCCGGAAATCCCGGTCATTGGCCTGGGCGCGTGGCCGATCGGTGGGGGCATGGGCCGCGTGGATGAGGATAACGCCATCCGCACCGTTCAGGCGTCGATCGACCAGGGCATTACGCTGATCGACACGGCGCAGTATTACCGCACCAGCGAGGCGCTGATCGGGAAGGCGCTGCGCGGGGGCTACCGCGAGCGCTGCTTCATCGCCACCAAAGTCAGCGGAAAATACAGCCGGGCGGACATCCGCGCCGCCATCGAAAACAGCCTGAAAATGCTGGACGTCGAGACTGTGGACCTGTACCAGATTCACAGCTGGCGATCGGAATATCCCATCGAAGACAGCATGGACGAAATGGCGAAGCTCCAGCAGGAAGGCAAGGCGCGCTTCCTGGGGGTGTCGAACTTCAACGCGGCCCAGATGCGCGAGGCGCTGCAAATCGCGCGCTTTCATTCGAATCAGCCCCGTTACAACCTGTTCGACCGCGAGATCGAAGCCGAAGACATCCCCTTCTGCGAACAGGAAGGCATCGGGATTCTGGCGCACAGCCCGCTGGCGAAGGGCCTGCTGGGTGGGCGCTATACCCCGCAGACCACCTTCCCGCCGGATGACGAACGCTCCAGTTTCCCGCGTTTCCAGGGCGAGACGTTTGCGCGCTACCTGGCCGTGGTCGAGCAGTTGAAGCAGGTCGCTGCGGATAAGGGAATCTCAATCGTCCAACTGGCGATTGCCTGGCAGCTTCGTTTACCGGCAATTACCTGTGTGCTGGTCGGTGCGAAAAACCCGCAGCAGGTCGCGGATTACACCGGCGCGGTGGGCGTGACCTTTACGCCGGAGGAGCTGGCGCGCATCGAGACGATCCTCAAGGACAAACCCGCCGTCTGATCTGCCGCCGCCGAGGGGGTCTGGCGGCAACAGGGACGGGGTGCGTCCTGGCTGATTCTGACCGTTGGCGCGGGCGATCGTGCCGGGCTGCGTTCCCAGGTGCTGCGGCCAGTATACGACGGAACGGCGCGCGAAGGGTGAACGTATGTTCTGATTCTGGGGGCGGCTGGGCATGAGGTCATTGCCAAGCTGACCCCTCAGCCGGCCCATAGGGACGCTCCGCAGAATTCGAGGTGGGCGGGGGAGGGGTCAGCAGGGTGCAGATTCATCATGAGTATTTTGATGCGATCACCCTGAGTCTCTTTCACGATGATTTGACACTTTGAAGCCATACGATAATATAACACGGTGATCATTCCTCATCGGCCACGATGGATACAACAATAGTTTTATGCTTTAGTATGGGAGGTTTTTCTGATGGCGACCCCAGATGCGAAGCGTATTACTCACACAATGGAAGCACTGAGCCAGTGTAAAATTGAACTTCTGAAAGGATTTGTGCGTTCCGAGAAACGCGAGTCTCAGGTGCTGCGCATTGTGTCTGGAACAGCCTGGGTCTCGATGGATGGCGAAGATATGATCTTGAACGCGGGCGAGGAATTGAAGCTCTCCCATGGCAAGCATCAGGCGGTTGTATCGGCCACGGGTGATGATCCGCTCGTCTATGAATTCGGAGACTGTCAAGAATAGGGTCCCCGTATAACCTGCTTCACGGTTATGGCGGTGTTTTTCAGATGAGCGGGAATCTCAAAACAAAGCCGGGGAATGCCTTCGGATCATCACACCGGGTACATGTTGGGCGGGAAAAGCAAGAACCCCCGTTCTCAGCAGGGGGCCCCCTTTGAGGCACAGCGCCAACCCATGCCCCAAATGAAGGTGCGCCGGCGGTTGACGAATTTGCGGAGATGGTCTACGCTAAAAAGAGGTACTTTTCAGCGTCGAACCAGCAAACTCGGCAACCAGCACCCCGTTACCAGCGGGGTGTTTGGTTTTCCCGGCCTTGTCAAAACTGCGCGCGTTTTCAATTGTTTATAGAATATTCGGTTTACGTGAGATTGTCAAGCGATTTGGTGCCCGGTTTGCGGGGGCCATAGCCATGATTCTGGATATACACGACCAGATCGGGCAGCCAGAGTTCGTAACGACGCGAACGATTGCGCATTTTGATGACACGCTCCGCTTCGGGCAGCCGCCACATTCTTCGGGCAAGCTGCTGCATATAGTCCTGGTTGTAGCCCGTAATCTCCGCAGCTTCGGTCGTGTTGACCCAAATGGCGTCAGTCGGATAGTCGTTGGTCATCGAATGTCCCGGTTATTGCATGTGCTCCCGTTCATTATAGCAGAGGGGTGCGCCGCCGACACCTTCCGTTTGACAATGGACGTGGATGGCGGTGCGTTCAGGTGGGGATGGGTATAATCCACCGCATTGTGAAAAAAGGAGCATGATGTGATGTTCGACGAAAAAGCGCGCGCCTTCCTGCAAAAGCCGCTGCTGGCGCGCATGTCCACGATCGACCCGGCAGGCTACCCGCATACAGTGCCGGTCTGGTTCCTGCTGGATGGGGAGGCGATTGCGATCATCGCCGTGAGCGATACGAAAAAAGTCGGTCATATCCGGGCGAATCCTAAAGGCTGTCTGAGCGTCGGCGGTGACACGGGCGATGGCGGCGGGTATCTGCTCAAAGGGACATTTCGCATCGAGCCGGACCCTGACGACGAATGGGTGCGCAAGCTGTGCTACCAGTACGAGCCGCCGGAGAAGGCCGAGCAGGATGTGGCGGATTGGGCGGACCTGGACATCCTGGTGCTGTGGTTTACGCCGGAGAAGGTGATGGCGGTCTGAGGGGGTTCCAGCCCTTTCGAAGACTCCCAAAAGCCCTCTGGCTGCCAGAAGCGGCAGTGCAGGGGGCTTTTCGATTCGCTGCGTGGGCAGCGGGGGAGTTCGTAGTATTGGATATGTCGTCCGTCTTCACCTCACCCCCGACCCCTCTCCATAGCGCAGCATCCCTGTGTGATCGCGCAGCGGCATGGAGAGGGGAGAAAAGCGACTCAGGATGGTTCTGAGAGTCCTCTCTCCACGAGGAAGAGAGGATCTGAGGGGTAAAAATTGCGCCGAATACCTGCGAACGATGCGACAGGTTAGTAGGTGACGGTGATGGAGATGGCGTCGTCGGCGACCAGGATATTGGTCACATGCCCGGCGGGGCCGTTGGTGCGCCAGAAGTAGAGCCAGGAGCTGGTGATCTGGGCATTGATCTGGGCCAGGAGCGTATCCGAAACCGGGACGCCGTCACGGGTCACGGTGGTGGCGGTCCACACGACGCGGCCATTGGTGATGGCCGGGACCAGCGTCGTCTCGACTGCGAAGGGACCGGTGTGGCGGGTGGTGTAGGTGGCGCTGATGACGACCTGGCCCTCCTGCACATCGACATACACGTTGCTCAGCGTGCGCCGCCAGGGATTGGTGACCCGGTAGGACTGGTTGATCTGGGCCTCGGTTTTGGTGAAGGTGCGGCTGTGGTCCTGGGCGAAAGCCGGGACGACGGCGGCGGCCAGCATGGTCATCAGGGTGAGGGCGAAAATCAGACTGCGTTTCATGAGGGGACTGCTCCTTGTGGGTGTTGGTCATTGCCTCCATCATGAGGCCGAGGTGTTTTCAAACTGTGAACGGCTGTAAACAATTGGTAAGCAGAATGTAAATTTCGTCGGGATTTTCCGCCTATTTTCATGGCAAGGGTAATTTTTTGCGTTATACTGCACAAATCAGGTGGTGAATGCTTAATAGATAGGAGTTAGCGGACCAATTCTCTAACACTCAAAGTAATCGCAGCCATTTTCCGATAGTTTTATTCTGAGGAGTATTAGATGAGTTTGGGTTATGTGGTCAGGCGAATCGGCCTGCTCTTTCTGGTTATCTGGGCAGCCGCCACGCTGAACTTTTTCATCCCCCGCCTGTCGCCCAATCGCGACCCCATCCGTGAACGTTTAGGTCAGCTTGCCGCAACCGGCGGCCTGAATGCGCAAGGCATCGAGGAAATGGTCAAGGCCTACCAGACGAAGTTTGGCCTTGATAAGCCCATCTGGGAACAGTATCTGAATTACGTCACGGATCTGGCTCACCTGGATTTCGGCTACTCGCTGGCGAATTACCCGGCGCGCGTGACCGACCTGATCGGCCTGGCGCTGCCGTGGACCCTGGTCCTGCTGATCGTCTCGACGCTGCTGTCGTTCACGGTCGGCACGCTGTTGGGGGCGCTGACGGCGTGGCCGGGTTCCCCAGGGTTCATGAAGTATATGATTGTGCCCTTTATGACCCTGTCGGCTGTTCCTTATTATCTGCTGGGCCTGATTCTGCTGTATGTGCTGGGCGTGCAGACCAAGATATTCCCGCTGTTCGGCGGGTACTCGCTGGGGACGACGCCCGGCTTTAACGCGCCGTTTGTGATCAGTATGGTGCAGCACGCCATCCTGCCGGCGCTGTCGATCGTGCTGTCCGGCATCGGCTTCTGGGGTCTGAGCATGTGGGGCATGATGATCACCACGCTCGGCCAGGATTATGTGACTCTGGCGGAAGCGAACGGCCTGAAGGGGCGCGATATTTTCCTGCGCTACGGCCTGCGCAACGCGATCCTGCCGCAGTCCACAGCGCTGGCGCTGTCGCTGGGGTTCATCGTGTCCGGTTCGGTGCTGGTGGAGGTAGTCTTCGCGTACCCTGGCATCGGCACGCTGCTGTTCCAGGGCATTCAGGGTTCGGACTTTTTCCTGATTTACGGCATCGTGTTCATCATCATCCTGTCGATTGGCGTCGCGACCACCCTCATCGATCTGATTTATCCGCTGCTCGACCCGCGCATTAAAACGGGCAGGAGAGACTGATGCAACGCATCCGCGATATTTTATACCAGCTTCGGAATAATCCCCGACTGACGATGGGGTTGATT
>JAIOHO010000703.1 GCA_019912905.1 Anaerolineae bacterium | reverse complement strand
GGATAACTATCGTGTCTAATCCGGAGTTATTCTCCGCGATGGCGTGGATGCTGACCGCTGAACCAGCCACACCCGTAAATTGGAAGTGGGTTTGAGAACCTTCCTGATCTATTCGGGCGGCAGCATCGCCCTGGCCCTGAGCAATATTCACTGAGGAAATGTGTTTGGCTTGCAGAATCATCTCCTGGTTCCAGTCCGCTACCGCACTGGGATGGTCTCCTAGCAAAAAGCGCATCCATCCCCGGTTATGGTAGGCTTTGAAAAACTGCGGGTTGAGCGCAATGACCTGATCGTAGTCGGCGATAGCCCCATTCAGGTCGCCCTGCACCCTGCGCGCGTTTGCCCGGTTGTAATAGGCGTCGTCATAGTTAGAGTCGAGGGCGATGGCCCGGTCGTAATCGGCGATGGCCCCATTCAGGTCGCCCTGCACCCTGCGCGCGTTTGCCCGGTTGTTGTAGGCGTCAGCAGCGTCGGGATCGAGGGCGATGGCCTGGTCGTAGTCGGCGATAGCCCTATCCAGGTCGCCCCGGGCGTAACGCGCTAACCCTCGGTTGTTGTAGGCGTCAGCATAGTTGGAGTCGAGGGCGATGGCCTGGCCGTAATCGGCGATAGCCCCCTCCAGGTCCCCCTGGGCATAGTGCACAGTTCCCCGGTTGTAATAGACGTCCGCAAAGTTGGGGTCGAGGGCGATGGCCCGGTCGTAGTCGGCGATAGCCCCCTCCAGGTCCCCCTGGGTGTAGCGCGCGTTTCCCCGGTTGTTGTAAGCGTAAGCAAAGTTGGGGTTGAGGGCGATGGTCTGGTCGTAGTCGGCAATGGCCCCCTCTGGGTCGCCCAGGGCGTAGCGCGCTAACCCCCGGTTGGTGTAGGCGTCGGCATATTCGGGGTCGAGGGCGATGGCCTGGTCGTAGTCAGCGATGGCCCCCGCCAGGTCGCCCTGGTCATGCCGCACAATTCCCCGGTTGTAATAGGCGTAAGCAAAGTCGGGGTCGAGGGCGATGGTCCGGTCGAAGTCGGCGATGGCCCCCGCCAGGTCGCCCTGGGCGTAGCGCGCGCCACCCCGGTTATTGTAGTTGAAGGCATATTCAGGGCTGAGGGCGATGGCCTGATCGTAGTCGGCAACGGCCCCCGCCAGGTCGCCCAGGGCGTAGCGCGCTAACCCCCGGTAGGTAAAGACAATATCCAGTTCAGGGCGGAGAGCGAGGGCCTGGTCATAGGCGGCTATCGCCTTCTCCATGTTATTCGTTTTCAGATAGGTATAGCCCAGGTATACATGCAGCTCGAATACGCCCATCTCTGCTTCGCGCCCAGCAGGAATCAAGCGTGTCGCGTCTTCAAAAAATGGGAGGGCGGCTTCATAGTCTTCGTCCCAAAAAGCTAACTGGCCCAGCACCAATTGCAGCACATACGGGCTGTCACCGCCAAACGAAGAAATGAAGATTTCCAGTTCCGGCAGTTCCGCCGCTGAAGAAGCCTTCACATCCGTTTCACCGGGTTCGGTGTATAACAGACCCCAGCGCGGCGTGACGGTATAAGCGCTGCGAATCTTCGTCCGGCCCATTTCGCCCCAGATGACCAGCGTCGCTAGGCACAGATCGCTGTAGGCCCGCGCTTCGTCGTGACTCTCGATAACCGTATCGTCCAGCACCAAAACACGCGCGTGGGTGCTGCTGCCGAGTTCGGCAATGGCCTCATTCAGAATGGACTCCCATTCACGCTCCGGGTAGATGTCCGGTTCACTCAACTGCTTGAACGGTGCGATCAGCACCAGCACTTCGCGCGCGTCGAGGTCCGCCATGCAGCCGGGGATCGTCGCCGGGGTGGTAAATGCAGATGGCAGGTAGGCCAGCTCACAGGTTTCGACACAGACCTGCGGTTCCAGGGCACCGTTTTTCACCAGCAGGAGTCGATTTTGTTTCAGCGCCGCGTCATACCAGAACAGGTCATCCTGCGCCAATGGCTGCACGATCATCTCCACACTGGCACAGTCAATGGGTGCGGGCATGGGGCTGCCGCTTCGTTCCAGGCGCAGACACAGCGGCGCGCTCAGGTGATCGAACGGCAGGGCGCGAAATTCGGGGAAGCTGGGCAGCGGGCGTGCCAGGGTCTGTTCGGTGTCACCTTTGCGGATGGTGACCTCGAAGGTCAGCCCGTTCAGCGAAACCTCGCCCTGCTGCGGCACATACACGGTCAGGCTGTCCGCGTCGCGGAAGATGCGGATTTCAACCGCATCTTGTGACAGCACTGACGGAGCGCGGAAAACCAACAGCGCACAGATCATGAGCAAGAATGCAGACAGCTTGACCATCGGCTCTCCTCCCTCAACGAATACACGTATGATAGCACCACATCCATACAATCGGGTATCAGTCGCACGCCGCTTTTACAGCCCCTTTTGAAGGCGACTTCCACGCTAGCCGCCCCAATGAGAACTGGCTCTCGGACATCACCGATCTCCCCACCCAGGGAGGCTGGCTGTATCTGGCGGACATCCAGGACGCCTGCTCGCGTCGCCTTGTCGGTTGGTCGATGGGCGACCGTCCGACCCCCGCACTGGTGTGCGACGCCTGGCACCTGGCGGTCGGTCAGCGCGGCACACCGCCCCTGCCTCACTCCGACCAGGGCAGTCAATCCACCAGTGAGGACGACCTGAGTCTACTGGAAGCGACTGGCGTGCCAATCAGCATGCGCGCTGTAGGCCGCTGCTGCGGCAATGTCCGCTGGGTCATGAAGGAAAATCTGAAAAAGCAGCGCCTGACCCGGATGGATGCCGCCTGGGTGCAGGCGATGCAGGACCGGCTGAACGTCTAGCCCTTCAATCGCGCCTGCGAATCAGGACGGCCAGTACGAAGCGTGGCAGCCGCAGCATCCGCCGGAAGCGCCAGGGCTGCAAGTACAGCCGGAACAGCCATTCCAGCCCCAGCCGCTGCATTCCCAGGGGGGCGCGCGGCAGCACCCCGGCGATAAAGTCGAACGCGCCGCCGATGCCCATTGCCATGCTCACCCGCAGGCGCGGCAGGTTGCGGGCGATCCATTTATCCTGCTCCGGCGCGCCGTAAGCCACGAACAAAATGTCCGCGCCGCTGGCGTTCACCTGCTCGACCAGGGCGTCCTCTTCGTCGCGGGCCGGGCTGCCGCTGGTGGTACCGACGATCTGTAAGTCGGGATGTTTGGCGCGCAGGACCGCCGCCGCTTTGTCGGCCACCCCGGGCGCAGCCCCCAGGAAGAATAAGCGCCAGCCTTTTTCTGCCGCGCGCGCGGCGATAATGGGCACGCCATCCGAGC
>JAIOHO010000069.1 GCA_019912905.1 Anaerolineae bacterium | reverse complement strand
GCACCCCGGCCCACACATACAGGCGCAGATACAGCGAATCGCGCTCTCCGGCACGCCGGCGGGATTTGCGCACCCACTCGATGCCCTCAATCCGATTGTCGGCGCGCTGGTACTGGCGAATGATCTCGTCGATTTGCTGCTGCGCATTGGCGAGGCTCTGCGTGTCGGGAACCGGTGCGCCAGGACGCAGTTGGGCCTGGATCACACGTGTTTCAGCAGGCTGTTCGGCGGACTGTGGCGGCGCAGCGGCGGGTGACTGGGCCTGCTGTTCCCGGAAAAGCTGCTGCGGTGTGATGTCCATCGCCTTCAACGCATTGAGGGCCGTTTCGTTCTGTGGATTGATTTCGAGCAGTTTCTGGAAACAAAACAAGCGCTCGCGCTGGTCACGGGCGATGCTGGCAAGCCATATCCAGGCTGCCTCATTATTTGGTTCCAGGCGAATCGACTGCTGAAGCAAAGCTCGTGCCTGATCCTTCTGGCCGGCCTTCGCCGCCGCGATGCCCTGTCGTCTGAGGTTGCGCGCCTGTTCGCTGCCCACGGGGATGCCCTCCTACACTGCGCCACGCACTATGAATTCTATACCAAAGGTGGCAATGCGGAAAATAAAAAGCCGGTGACGCATCCGCCACCGGCTTGCCATGCGGTCCTCACAATCAGGGAAGAGGCGCAACTTCCGCATTCACGTAGGTGATGCGGCCCTCGACTTCCGCGGAAACCGGGTTGTGGGCTTCGATGTAATTAAGTGTGACTTCGAAGTCCAGATCCCCAAAATCGTAGGGGTCGATGGCGTTGTCGTTCAGCACGCTGAAACCGTCGCCGCCTGTGCGCATGAAGTTGAGGCTGACGGCGGTGTAGATGGTATCGGGGTCAATCGGTTCATATTCCCCGGCGTCGTTCATGACCTCGACGCTGACGATGCGGCTGCCCGGTTCCAGGGTCGGGTCGGCTGTATAGCGCAGGCCGGAAACCTGGAGGAAACGCCCGGCAGCACCCTCGCGCTGGACGTTGCCATTGGCATCCAGCTGGATCTGCGACACGCCGTTTTCCAGCGCCGCAATCACGTCCGAGCCTTTCAGACTGAATGTGCTCAGCAGATTCTGGAACGGCTGAACGGTGAGCACCTCACCCAGCGTGATTTCGCCCTCATCGATGTCGGCCCGGATGCCGCCGCCGTTCATCATGGCGATTTGCGCGCCGCTGTCCGCCCGCATCGCGTCGGCGATCAGGTTGCCGAGGTTGCATTCTTCGACCCGGCACACGCTGCGGTCGCCTGTCAGGTAGACGGATGCTTCGCCTACAGGCCGGGTGCGCATTTCCGCAATCGGCTCTGCCAGCCCTGCCACCAGGTCAGAAACATCGGGGTCTGCTGGGATATACCGGGACAGCAGAATCGTGTCACCATTCCAGCTTGACAGCACACCGCTGGCATCGAACTCGACATCCAGACGGCCCAGATATAAGGTTTTGGTGCTGGCCTGGACGACCAGTACCGGCTCGCCGCTGGCGCTTTCCAGGACCAGCGGATATTCGCCGTAAGCGCCGGTATAAGCGTTGCTCAGCAGCGTGTGGCTGTGGCCGCCGACGACCACATCCACCCCGGAGACACTTTGGGCGACCATCGTATCCGCTTCAATGCCGATATGCGTGAGCAGGATAATCTTATCGACTCCCTGCGCCGTCAGTTCATCGACCATTTGTTGAGTCACGCCGACCAGGTCATGGCTGAAGACCAGTTCCGGGCCGGGCGAGGAAAGAATTTCGGTTTCGGGGACGACCAGACCGATGATCCCGATCTGCTGGCCGCCGACTTCCAGCACCACGTAGGGCTGAACCTTACCGGCCAGCACCGGCGATTGGCTGAAATCGACGTCAGCCGTGACGACCGGGAAATTCAGCGCGTCGACAAAAGCCGCCAGCACTTCATCCCCATTGTCGAATTCATGATTGCCCAGGGTCATCGCGTCGTAGCCGATCATGTTCATGATCTGGGCGCTGTCCTGGCCTTTCCACTGGATGTGGAACAGCGTGCCGGTGAAGCGGTCCCCGCCGTCGAGCAGCAGCGAATTCTCGACCTCATCCCGAATTTGTTTGACCACCGTGGCTTCCCGTGCCGCGCCTCCGTTGCCATCGCTGTTAGGCTCGTGCTCGGCATGGACGTCATTGGTGTGCATGATGGTCAGGGCGTAGGTGTCGTCCTGCGCGGCGACCGGCATCCACAGCACGGCCAGCAGCAGCACGCTCACGAAAAGACTGATCTTGCGCAACATATATTTTCCTCCTACCTGAATTTGTGCAATGCAGTATCGCGGATTTTCACACGCTTACCTTATGACACCTGCGTTCAAAGTTTAAATCATTGTTAAGAATACAACAAAGAATTTCAGGATTTATGGGAATTATGGAAATTGTTTTTCGGCTGAGTGAGGACACAGGCAGCGGAATCAGACCGGCGGCCAGGGATAGTTGGGGCCGCGACCGGGCTGCGGGAACTGACCACTGTGCAGCATCTTCTGGATGCGGCGCTGGAATGCGGTGATTTCTCTGGCATCGAGCAGGCCATCGAGTTTTTTACGATAGTCGCTCGAAGGATCGTCCAGGTAAGTACACAGCCGCTGGATGTCCGCCAGCATATCCTCTGGCAGCGGCTGTCCGGCAAAATCCCAGATGACCGTGCGCAGTTTGTGATCGACGTTGAAGGTGATGCCGTGATCGATGCCCCACAGGTGGCCGTCACGGTCGATCAGACAGTGGCCGCCTTTGCGGTCCGCATTATTGACAAGGTGATCGAATGCAGATATGCGCCGCAGTTGGGGATGCATGTGCTCGGTGAAGGAGAAATAATTGACTTCGGGATCATGGTCGATGTACGCCTGCACGGAGCCAATTCCGTGCGGACCCTCGCGCAGCACCGTCGGTGGCACGATCTCCCAACCCAGTTCATGCGAAGTCTCGAACGCCGCCACCTCGCGGTAGCACAGCGTCCCATCGGGGAAATCCCACAGCGGGCGTTCGCCTCGCTGAGGTTTGTAGACCGCCATCATTTCCGCATTGTCGTGGCGGAGTCCCAGCAAGAACGTATAATTCGAACTCCAGCGCATCACGCCGTATTCGGTTTCCACCACACCTTTTTGCAGAATATCCAGTAGATGTTCGGGTGGCATCGGTGTGTTGGGGTGCCTGTCCGTGTCGTTCTCGCCCATCATGTCCAGTAGTAAATCACCCTGCCGTTCTGTCGAGGATCGGCACGTCCCGATTGCACGGTCGAAATCGCCTGCATGCTGAGTGCGCGCATCTGTTTGCGGTCACACCACATGCGGACGATGCCCGGTTCCAGGGTGTCCGGGTCCACATCTTCTTCCGTCGGCACGAGTTCCTGGGCAACCAGCACGACCATATTATTGTCTTCGTCGTATCCTAACCCCATCTGGGCAACCCGGAAAATGGGTTCAATTGGCTCACGCAGATCCATATCGACTGCCTCCAGATCGACCTCGGTCGGTGTGCCTTCGGGACTTGGATAACGTTCGTCGAGATCGTCAATCAGTTCTTGAACGGCTTCGCTGAGCGCCCAGGCCTGCTCTTTCTCAATCGTCAGTGAGACGATTTGCGGACCTTTGCCGGCTTGCAGGTGGAACACCCGCCTGCCTTTGGGACCGATCGTGCCGACCGTAATGAAATCAACTGGCTTGAGTTCGATTTCAGTATGCGGCATGAGTCCAGCACCTTTCGTAAATGTCCATCTTATTCCTGTTCAGGTTCTTGCTCCTGTGCCTGTTTACGCTCACGCTCCAGCTGACGGATGTGGGCGACATCATTCATCGTGCCGATATACGGTCGTCCGTGCCCCAGCATGACCGTGCTGATGGACGCGGGGGAGATCACGATTCGCTGGAAGTTATCCAGATGCATGCCCAGGTAATGCGCCAGGGCCATCTTGATCAGATCGGCATGGAAGACGATAGCGACCACTTCGCCAGGGTGCGCGACGGCTAGCGCTTCGATGGCATCGACCACGCGTACCTGGACCCCCCGCATGGTTTCGCCGTTGGGAAAGTAGGCCCGGGAGGGATATTCCTGCACCACGTCCCACATCTTGCGTTTGGCGAGGTCACCAATCGCCTGGCCTTCCCAG
>JAIOHO010000702.1 GCA_019912905.1 Anaerolineae bacterium | reverse complement strand
ATGCAGGGGTTCGCCAGCATGCTCGAACTCGGCCTGGTCGGTGAACTCAACGAGAAACAGGCACATTTCGTCGAAAAAATTCTCTCCGGCATCACCCAGATGGCCGAGCTGGTCGAGAACATCACGGATGCGGGGCGCTATGATCCCGAAACGGGTTTTTACGAACTCTCGCGTTCGCAGTGCGACTTGAAGGAAATCGTCAATCGCATCATTGAGAATTACCTGGTTCCGGCAGAAAAGCAGGAATTGCAGCTATCCTGGCATTTCGCAGACAATGTCCCCATCATTAATGCCGACATGCACATGCTCGAACGCGCCCTGACCAATCTGATCGACAATGCCATCAAATATACGCCCAATGGCCGTTCGGTCGAAGTGGGCATCGCGAAACAGGACGAGAAAGTCATCATCGGTGTCAGTGACTCCGGCTACGGAATCAGCCCGGAGAACCAGAAGCACCTCTTTGAACGCCACGTCCGTATCCCCCGCAAGGAACACCGCAGAATCAAAGGCAGCGGCCTGGGCCTGTTTATTGTGCGCAGCGTGGCCCAGCGTCATGGGGGAGACGCCTGGGTACACAGTGTCGAAGGTCAGGGCAGCACCTTTTATATGAGCATTCCCCTGGAAGGCGCAAATCTCATCGGCGCTGACCGCGACCAGTAGACGGACCATCGTTTCAGACTATAATAGAATACGCGTTCTTCCAATGCCCCACCTCAATGGGCATTGTTGATTCGGGGACCAGGCATGCCGATCCACATTCTTGACGACCAGGTTATCGCGCAGATCGCCGCTGGCGAAGTCATCGAACGTCCTGCGTCGGTGATCAAGGAACTGGTTGAAAATGCGCTCGATGCGGGTGCCACCACCATTCATATCGCGGTGGCGGGGGGCGGCCAGCGCCTGATGCGAGTCAGTGACAATGGACAGGGCATCCCGGCGGATCAGGTCGAAACCGCCTTTGCCCGCCACGCCACCAGCAAACTCGTTTCTGCGGATGATCTGTCGCATATCCAGACTCTGGGCTTTCGCGGCGAGGCGCTTGCCAGCATTGCATCTATCAGCCGCGTGACGATGACAACCCGCGCGCACGATGAAGCAGTGGGCACGCGCCTGCACCTCGAAGGCGGACGCATGATGCAGCGCCAGCCGACGGGTGCGCCAGCCGGAACGGTCATTGCCGTGGAAAACCTGTTCTTCAATACTCCGGCGCGACTCAAATTTCAGAAAGCCGAAAACACGGAAAAACGTCAGATTGCATTGGTCGTCGGACGCTATGCGATGGCCTACCCCCAGGTACGCTTTATTCTGGAACAGGATGGTCGCGAAGCCTTTCGCTCCAGCGGCAGCGGCCAGTTGGCCGACGTACTGATTGCGGCGCTGGGGGTCACGTCGTTCAAAGACCTGATCGAAATCGAGAGTGAGAACAGTGACCGCCGCTCACCGATCAAGGTGTGGGGTTATACATCTGTCCCCGGCCAGTCACGCGCCGACCGATCCCGCATCATCCTGTTCGTCAATGGCCGCTGGATTCAGGATGCCAGCCTGGGGTACGCCGTCGTCCAGGCCTATCACACGTTTCTGATGAAAGGGCGCTATCCGGTCAGCGTGGTCATGATTGAGCTGCCATCCGAGGAAGTGGATGTCAATGTGCACCCTACGAAGGCCGAAGTTCGCTTCCAGAATCCGAACGCGGTATTCGCTATCGTCCAGCGCACCATCCGCCGCGCCATCCTGGATCTGGGCCAGACCACTCCCCTCCATGAGGGTCACGGCCTATCCATGCTGGCGCCAGCTTCGTCGTCCCAGTTTCACAGCCAGACGGAGATGGATTTCGACCTCGACTCGCCGGGCTGGTATCCGCACCAGCAGCCCTCCTATACCCAGCATGCGGCTGACGAAGAGGATGCAATCCCGGCTGGCCTGGAAGCTCCCAACCGGCCTCGCACACTGCCGCTGCTGCGGGTGGTCGGCCAGGTCGGGGCCAGTTACATCGTGGCCGAGGGTCCAGCGGGCTTGTACCTGATCGACCAGCACGCGGCCCATGAACGCATCCTCTACGAGCAGTTCATGGAAAATCATACCCGCCAGGAACAAATCGCCCAGCTTACCCTGTCCGCACAGACCATCGAACTGCCTGCCTCAGAAGCCGCCCTGGTCGAAGCCAATTTCGAGGTGTTGGACGAAATCGGATTCAAACTGGAACCCTTTGGTCAGAACACCTTCGTGATTCGCAGTATCCCATCATTGCTGTCGGATCGCGATCCTGTGCAGGTAGTGGCCGAAGTCGTTCAGGAACTGGAGGCAGATCGCATGCCGGGTCAGGCGCAGATTGAGGAAAAGATCATTCAGCGCGTCTGCAAACAGGCTGCCGTCAAAGCGGGCACGATCCTCAGCATGGAGCAAATGCAGGCACTCATCCGCCAGTTGGAGCGCACCGAATCGCCCTTGACCTGCCCGCATGGGCGGCCCACGATGCTGCACATGACCAGTGAACAGCTTGAACGCGAGTTTGGGCGCAAGTAAACGCTAGCGGCTCAACCAGTTGAACCGGCGCACCTCGGGCGATCCACTCATGACCCGGTAGACGCCTGAGTCGTTCGGCCTGGCGACGGCCACCGTCCAGTTGAGGACGTGGGGCTGTCCATCCGTGGGGATCATGGAGTCAGGCAGCAGCAGCGAGGTCGTGCGCGTAATGTCATTAAAGACGTCACCGGTCGTGGTATCCGTAATCTGCACCAGGTAGACCTCATCCGCCTGCAAAACCCCTACTCCCACCCACTCCAGGCGGAAAACCCCCGGCTGCACGTTGGCATCCTGGGGCGGCAGAATGACCACCGGAGCCGCATGCGTCGGTGTTGGCGTCGGAGTCTCGCTGCCCGATGGCGTAGGCGAAAGAGTCGGCGTCGGGGTGGCGGCAGGCACCATGACGTCCTGTCCGACGCGCAGCAGCGGATTACAATTCGGCCCGCCGCTCTGCACCTCAAAGTTACACCCGGCGAACGAAATATCCGGGTTTAGCACCGCCAGCACTTCGAGCGTGGTGTTATAATTCACGGCAATATCGACGACAGTCTGGCCCTCGACAACTGTGTGCTTGATGATCGGCGCGTCGATGTTCAGCCCCGTCGCCGGCGAAGTCGGAGCCACACCCACCCCAAGCACCTGCGCGACATCCGGGAGCGGCGTAAAATCCTCTGGCGTTGGCGTTACGGTTTGCCTGGGGATGAGAATGACGGCCCCTTCGCCGGGCAGTGTATCCGCGTTTGGAATATTATCGTTGAGGCGAACCACTTCATCAATCACCCCAAAATCGCGGTAGCCATAGAGCTGGATGATATAACCCAGAGTTTCGCCCTGCTTCATGGTATGCTCGTAGGGTCCGGGCGTCGGGGTAGAGGTCGGTAGAGCCGTTGGAGGCCCCGGCGTGAAAGTAGCGGTCGCCGTTTCGACCTGCGGCTCAGGAGTGACCTGCATGGAGGTCGGGCTGGAACTCGGCGACGGACTAGGCAGCAGAGCGGGCTGAGTCAGCGCAATGGTTTCGACCGTCGGGCTGACATCACCCTGCGGCGACGGTGCAAAATTGCAGCCTGCCAGCAGCAGCGCAAAAACCAGGAACAGCAGCAAAGCGTGACCCCGCAGCATGTCTAGCCCTCCCCTGCTTCCCATACAAATATCCGCGGCTCCGTTGAGAAATAGGGATTTCCGGGGTTATCACTGTCAATCACACTCACGGTCCACTGATATTCGTGACGGCGGCTGTCGCGCCCCTGCCAGGCTTCCGGCACGATTAAAAACAGGTCCGTCGTATCTTCGAAATAACGCCGGTTGCTGGTGACATCTTCAACGGATACGCGATACACCTGACCCGCGCCCAGGCTGCCGGATGCCACCCAGCGCAGGGTAATCAACTCGCCGCGCTGGAACAGGGCGCGATCGCCCGGACTCAGTGAACTCGGCGCATTAAATGTCGGAGTCGCACTTGGGGTGGGAGTCTCGCTGCCGGAAGGCGTTGGAGATAGAGTCGGGGTCGGCGTCGGTGCCGGGACCCGGATCTGCTGGCCTTCGAAGATATTCACCAAACAGGAAGGCCCACCGCTGAATTTTCCGAAATCGCACTGGGAGAATGTGACTTCCGGGTTCAGTTCAGACAGAATCTTGAGATCAGCCCCATAGTTGAAAGCAATGGAAATGATATTTTCGCCCTGGGCGACCTGATGCCAGGCCACACCCGGCTGTAAGGTCGGAGTCGGCTGGCTGAAGACCACCACCGTGTTGCCGTCTTCGGGAACCAGCGCGACCAGTGGGTTGGAACCGGTGGCTTCCTGCGGGGTCGCGGTCGCTTCTTCGTCAGGATTAGGCGTCGCCGTCGGCCAGGGAATTTCGATCGTCTGCCCAACTTGAATCACATCCGGCGCATCCAGGTGGTTGATCTCCAGCACAAGGTCGATTACGTCCAGATCGCGATGCCCACAGCGAGACACCAGCGCAATCAGGCTGTCGCCCGGTTGTACCTTCTGCATACAGGGTCCTGGGGTTTCGGTCGGAGCCGGGGATGGGGTGAGCGTCCGCGTCGGTGGCGCATCCGCCGTCACTGTCGGCAAAAATAATGTCGGGCGCGGGGTGTTCGTCACCAGAGTCACCTCGTCCGCCGCCGCATCGGAGGGCGTCTGGCTCACGATGGAATCCGGGGAATTCCCGAAAAAAGACACCAACCGGGTCACACTCAGCAGTCCCACGCCGGCGCACAGCACTGCCGCCAGCACCAGCATCCCTGCCAACACATAAGTCGCCCCTTTCCATCGCAGGTTTCGCTCGACCAGATCCGTCTCTCCATAATGGAAATCATAGTCTGGCGAAGCCGATGGATTCGATTCCGCATAGCGTTCAGTCGGCTCGATATGTTCAAGACTGGCACCGCAGTTCCGACACGCGCTTGCGCGCTCATGCGCCGGAGTACCGCAGATGGGGCAAACCTTATGCCGCAATCCAGAACCTCACCATTTTGCCGTCAAGAGTTCAACATTATACTCGCTTGGGATTGAAGCGCGAGGGTCGAACGACGACAGCACCGGCCCACAGCGTTACCTTTTAGCCCATTTACCGGGTACTTTACGCACATCACGTGACCCCTGCGAGCATAGAGTGAGTCGTACAACAGTCAAGCAGCCAGGCAGCAGCAGGCAAGGAGAGCCACGATTCGCTTGCGAAACACAAGGGCATTTACTAGAATCAAATAGGCGCTCCGGGTGAAGCTAAACGAGACCTGTAAAACATCCTTAATTTTGCTTCGGTTGCAGTGCCTTTTCTTTCGTGCTAGACTTCGAAAATGACCCTTTGAAACTCCACCTGGCGGGGCAATGTCCGAAAGAATTCTCATAGTCGACGACGATATTGACAGCCTGAAACTCATCGGCCTGATGCTTCAGCGCCACGGCTATGAGGTTTTTGCTGCGAATGCCGGTGCTCAGGCACTCACCAAAGCCGCATCGGATCATCCCGATATGATCATTCTGGATGTCATGATGCCGGATATGGACGGCTATGAAGTCTGCCGCCGCTTGCGGGCTAATCCGTCTACACGCGCGATACCGATTATTATGTTTACGGCAAAAACGCTGGTGGATGACAAAGTGGCCGGGTTTGAGGCGGGTGCTGACGACTATCTGACCAAGCCGACCCACCCGGCGGAACTGGCGTCACGTGTCAAAGCCATTCTCGCGCGCAGCGCCAACCAGCGCCGCCCCACTCCCCCCAAAGGAATCACCGTAGGTTTCGTCGGGGTAAAGGGCGGAGTCGGCACGACTACGCTCGCGCTGAATACAGCGGCCTCGCTGCTGATGGCAGGCGAAAATCCTGTGCTGGCTGATTTTCGGCTTGGCCTGGGCAGTATGGGCCTCATGCTCGGACTGGATCAGGCAGCAGGCATGGCGACGATCCTTGGCAAACCAACTGCCGAGATTCAACCAGCGACCATCGAACATGAACTTGCTTCGCACAACAGCGGTTTGCGCGGGCTGTTTTCATCGGCAACCCCACGCGAGGCCTTAATCAAATATCCGTTAGAGTCCGCGGTCGCCGTCGCCAACAGCATGCGCGCGCTCGGGCAGCCCGCGGTGTTCGATCTTGGCTGCGGGTATAATGCCCTCTTGAATCGCCTCCAGCTTGAGATGGATCAATTGGTGCTCGTCCTGGACCCCATCCAGATCAGCCTGATCATGGCCCGCGAACTGCTGCGTGAGCTGGAAGGAACGGGTACAGGCGCGGGCCGCATCCACGTCGTCATCATCAATCATGTCCATAGCTCCGCTCAGATCCCGTGGAACGAGGTCGAACAGTTTCTCGGTCGAGAATTGAGGGCGATCATCTCAGACGCCCGCGATCTGGCTTCTCAGGCGGCACGAGCAGCAATGCCGATGGTCATGCTCCAACCCAATGCGATCGTGTCCAATCAGATCACGAAATTATCCGAAGATCTGAACATTCGCATCCGCGCCATGGCAAGCAGCCAGTTGATGACATGAGCAGTCCGCAGACCGATGTCCACCCATGAATAGCTCCTTATCGATAGAATCGAGCGCAATGAAGCCTCTCGACCGGAATGCATCGTTATTGTCTGATTCGGGTACGATTGTGCCAGCCAGTAATTTACGATTGTCCCCTGCTCACGCCGAGAAAGTCGCATCGCCTCCTCACTATCGGCACGAGGTCACGGTATGAGCGACAAAGACACCCTTACCACCGGTCGTGATCTCCTGGCGCATTATGAGTACCTGATTGAAATCAGTCAGCAGCTGACTTCCACACTTGACCTTGGCGAACTGCTGGGGAAAATCACAGCCGGAGCCGAGCAGTTGACCGACACGGAGGCATCCTCCATCCTCCTGTATGATTCGCAGGCGAATGCGCTGCGCTTCGAGGTCACCAGCAATCTGAATCCTGACCAGACGGAATCGATTGTGATTCCCATCGAGGGCAGCATTGCAGGCTGGATATTCAAGCATGGCGAACCGCGTGTGATTGAGGATGTCACCAAAGAACCAAGCTATTTCGGTCAGGTTGCAGATACCGTCGACCTGAAAACACGCAATCTACTGGGCGTACCCATGCGCGCCCACGACAAAGTAATCGGAGTGCTGGAAGCGCTCAATAAGCGGCATGGGCAGGTGTTTGACGAGCAGGACATCAAAACCCTCATGACGCTGGCGAGCCAGGCCGCCATCGCCATCGAAAACGCGCGCTTGTTTCAGCAAAGTGACTTTATCGCCGAGATGGTCCACGAACTGCGCACCCCGCTGGTGGCCCTTAAAGCCAGCACCTCGCTTCTCCTGCGGCCCGATCTGCCCGAAGATCGCCGGGAGGATACCATCATGACCATGCGCGGCGAAACGGACCGGCTCATCCGCATGACCAGCGAATTTCTGGATCTCGCGCGCCTCGAATCTGGTCGGACGCATCTCAACGTCACGCCGTTCGACCTCGGCAAGCTCATTGATGAATGCGTCGAAATCGTCGAACATCAGGCCGCCGACAAAGAGGTGTCGATTGCGACCGCTGAAGTAGACGTCGAGGTGAAAGGGGATCGGGCGAAGGTCAAGCAGGTCATTCTCAACCTGCTGACGAATGCCATCAAGTACAATCGTGAGCAAGGGGACATCACCATCGGGGCCGTCGTCACCTCAGTGAATGACAAACCCTATGTGGAACTGTCCGTCACAGATACCGGACTGGGCATTTCTGTCGAACATCAGAAGAATATGTTTCAGAAATTTTTCCGGGTCGCTGATTCCGAGGGTTATGCGCACGGTACGGGTCTGGGGCTGGCGATTGCCCGCCATATCATCGAAGCGCACGGGGGCAAAATCTGGCTCGAAAGCGAACGGAATGTCGGCTCGACCTTCTATATCACCCTCCCCTGCGCTTAGGTTTCCAGAAGCACTTTAAGCGCGCCGGGTTGTCCGGCTTTGTCGAATGCTTCCCTGGCTTGATCCAGCGAATAACGTGCCTCGATCAGCGCTTCGACATCGACGAGTCCCTGCTCCAGAAGTCGGAGGGCCGCCGCGAACGGGCCGCAGCGACTGCCCATCACACGGATTTCGCGGACGGCTACCTGAGTAAGATCAACGGGAAATGCCTGCTGGTATGTGCTTTTGAGGACTATGGTGCCCCTGGATCGCACCAGTCGCATCGCGTCGGCGAATCCCTGCCCGGTGCCGCTGCAATCGACCACCACGGAGGCTTGTTCCGGCTCGACGGCGGCCAGTTCCACCGCCGGGATCAACCACTTTGCCAGCAGATCAGCCTGTTTCTGATGCCGAACAACACCCACCACGGATGCCCCGGTCAGCTTCAGAACCTGGGCCACGAGCATCCCCAGTTTCCCCAGGCCCAGGACGACCACCTGATCATGGGGGGATACGTGGATGGTTTCCAGCACTTGCAGCGCTGCCGCCAAAGGCTCGGTGAAAACCGCAGCCTCATCGACGACCGAGTTCGGCACGACATGCAGGTTGCGCACAGCCAGTGCCAGATAATCGGCAAAAGCGCCGGGATGGTCACGGATGCCGACTGTCGCGCGATCACGACACTGACTGGGGATGCCAGCCTGACAAAAATCGCACTGTCCACAGGCGACGTTGATCTCGCCAACGACACGCTTGCCAACGAGTGCCGCCGGGCCAGCCACGACTTCAGCAACAAACTCATGGCCGAGAATGCCAGAAAATTGGTACATCCCCCTGACCAATTCGAGATCGGTGTTGCAAATGCCTGCACGTCGTATCTTCAGCAGGGCCTGATCGCTCGAAAGCTCCGGCACCGCTATGTGGGTGTCCAACCGCAAATCACCATCCCACACCAGCGCGCGCATCACGCCATCAGGCATCGGCGTTGGCGGCACGCAGGTGGCCCGACTTCAGGAAGGGAATCTCGCCTTTTTCCCAGGCCACCAGCAGTGGTACAGCCGTAAAAATGGACGAGTACGTGCCCGACAGCATACCGGCGAACAGGATGAAGATGAACTGCTTGATGGATTCGCCCCCAAAGAGCAGGATCGCCGCCATGATGAAAAACGCATTGAGCTGAGTCGCCAGTGACCGGTGAATGCTTTCCAGAATACTGCGGTTCACGATGGTTTCATACGGCTCGCCCAGGTACTTAGGGATATTCTCGCGAATACGGTCGAACAGGACAATGGTGTCCTGAATGGAGAAACCCACAATCGTGAGCAAAGCCGTCAGAAACAGCGCATCGGCCTCCCATCCAAACAGCAGCCCTGTCAGCGACATCACACTGCTGACGACGAGCACATCGTGGAACATGGCGGCTACCGCGCACATGCCGTAGCGGAACGCATTTGGCACCTGGCGAAATGCCACGACGATGAATCCCACGATCACTACAGCAGCAACAAACACGGCTCCAATCGCCGCGCGCG
>JAIOHO010000701.1 GCA_019912905.1 Anaerolineae bacterium | reverse complement strand
TTGTATGCCCATCAGCCCACAGCAGAACGCAATTCGGGCTGGACTCCGGCAGACGTGCAGCGCCTGTTCTTAGCCCGTTTTGAGCTGGTTGAGCAGGTGCTGAGCGACGATACGACCATCGGCGTGCCTTCCGGATGGTATCGCCTGATCAAGCGGCTGTGAATGAATGCATCGTCCCGCCACGCAGTATGGGCTGGTGGTTCGCCCTCAGACCCGCCAGACCAACGCGCTTGACTCCGATAGATGTCAGTTCCCGTTGAGCTGAAGAAATAACTGGATTAGCTACATGCATTTTCAATATCAGCAATAAGTTCTAGGGCTGTCTCTTTTGCCAAAGGATTTTTTGATAGCCTCAAAAAGAGAGCCTTGGAGTTGTCAATATCACTAATAACCGCGGTTGAGCTTTCCTTCGCAAGGTTTCGCCCAATAAACCCCTCTGCATATGAGCGCAAGGCTGCTAGAAGTTCTAGCAACAATTCAGTTTCGGTATTTACTTCACAGTGCTCAAGGATTCGAAGAATATATGGTACGACAGCGTGTGCAAAATCAGGGCGTTCGTAAATGTCGGTGTCCAACAATCTATCAAAGGATTCGTTTCGAATCGACTGATCTTCTGAAGCTAAACCCCTGATCAAGTTTGGAACTTGTTCGGCACGCAACCCGATCCAATCAATTTGGTCCAAGTCGTTGAACATTATTTCCCTTGGCTCACATAGTGTGAATTCCCACCACTATCAGTGACTATATCTGAGTTTCGAAGAGGCGTAAACGACTGGCTAGTTACCAAACTTCGAATGGCCTTCAGTGGCAACAATGGCCCTGTTGATTGGTTGGCGGGAGCCTGTTATAGTCTGGGCATCGCTGGCCCAGATCGAGAATCAATCATGCTGACGCAAATCGAAACCCGGATTCCCGCGTTGTGCACGGTGCGGCGGCGCTTGCCGGAGGGCGTGCCCGTCGATGTGGACGCGACTCTCAACCAGCAGTGGACGGCGCAGAACCTGGCCGAGCAGGTGCGGGGCAAGCGCATCGCCATCGGCATTGGCAGCCGGGGAGTCGCGGCGATTCCGGCCATTGCCCGGCGGTTGGTCGCGCTGGTGAAGCAGAGCGGCGGCGAGCCGTTCATCGTCCCCGCGATGGGCAGTCACGGCGGGGCGACACCAGCCGGGCAGATCGAAGTCCTGGCCGGGCTGGGCGTGACCGAGGCCAGCGTCGGCTGCCCGCTGCGCGCCACGATGGAAACAGTCATCCTGGGCGAAACCGCCGACGGCTTCCCGCTGCATTTCGATCGCAACGTGGCCGAGGCCGACGGTTTTATCCTCGCCAACCGGGTCAAGATTCACACCGATTTTCACGGCCCGCACGAAAGCGGCGTGCTCAAAATGCTGGCGATCGGCCTGGGCAAGGAGAACGGTGCGGCCCGCATCCACAGCTTTGGCGTTCACGGCCTGCGCAGCATCATGCCGGAGGTGGCGAAGGGGCTGCTCGAACGAGTCAACCTGATCGCCGGGGTCGCTACGGTTGAGGATGGCTATCACCGTCCGGTGCGGCTGGAAGTGCTACGCCCGCAGGAACTGGTCGCCGGGGAGCAGCGCCTGCTGGACGAAGCCCGCCGGTTGATGCCGCGCCTGCCGGTGGACGACATCGACGTGCTGGTCGTCGATCTCATGGGCAAGGACATCAGCGGCGCGGGCATGGATACCAACATCATCGGGCGCTGGCGCATTGCCGGGGAACCGGAGCCAGAAGCGCCGCGCGTCAAAGCGCTGGTGGTGCTCGATCTGACGGAAGCCTCGCATGGCAACGCGACCGGGGTCGGACTGGCCGATTTCACGACGCGGCGTCTGCTGGACAAGATCGACTTTCCCATCTTCACCAAGAACGTGTTTACCAGCGGTTTTCCGCTGCGGGGTTACATTCCCCTGGTCTACGAAACCGATGAAGCCGCCATCGACGCGGCGCTGACCAGCGTCTTCCGCCCCAATCCGCCGGGGCGTGCCGGAGCGCGGGTGGTGCGCATCGGCAGCACGCTCGATCTGGAAGAAGTCCAGGTATCGCCCAATCTGCTGGACGAAGTCCGCGCCGAACCGGGCTTCATCAACGCCAGCGAATCGGAACCGCTGCATTTTATGGATGGCGCGTTGTTTTAGGACGATACAGGATACCGTCTCAGATGGAGTGGACAGCCTTCATCGGGAATTTACCTCTGGCCTATGGACTCGCCGGAATATGCTGGAGCATCGCTTCAGCAACCAGGCGGTTACCGACCGGTGTGAGGTGATTGTAGTCAATAAAGACCGGCTCAGGTTGCTTATCGAACACATCGGCTATGTAGTACAGATGGTTATGGCTGGACACCGCCTTGAGGATCAGATCATAGGTTTTAGCATATAGATCTGCCAGCAGCGGACCTCTGCCTTCTTCCCACATCGGTTTCTCTTCATCAGCCAGTGGTTTTTGGGTCACAAAGATAACCGGTTGCCAGAAGAAATCAAACTCAAAACCGTAGTCGCTAGCGAGAAGTTCCACAATATGATAGTTGTTGAGATAGGTCCGAGCGATCTCTGCAGCGAGTCTGTCATCTTCCTCAGGCGTTCGTGGATTGGTCTCTGGTCCTGTATCGACCGCCTGGGGAGTTGGGATAAGATTCCTCACCAGTTGCACAAGTTGAGATTGCAGCAGTAATTGCGACCATGTCGGCTGCACACCGAAGTCGCGTTCCTGATTAAATCGATCCTTAATCATCTTCATATTTGCATGTTGGTCTGCGCGCCCATTGGCGAAACTCGCTCCAACCTCATTAACCCCATCGTAGAAGATCACAAGATTCGGGACGTTATCTTGTTGTTGCAGTTGGAGTAGCAGAGTAATGAGATTCTGGGTGGACACGTATGCCGTTTGCCCGAAATTTACCACACACACGCTGGAATTGCGGGTTTTTGCAAGCCCTGCCTGAACATAAGCAGGTATCGTCATACTGTCCGGCGAACCCAACCCCCAGAGGGTTGAACCCCCCATCATATACACGATGTAGGCGTCTGGTCCGCATTCAGCCCCCGGGGTTTGACGGATTCCGTCCTCATCCACATTGAGAGTCTCACCCTCAAAATGACCACCCCGCCAGACGACATAGGGATGGTAACGAAAGGCCGTACCTGGACTATTAAAGGCGGTGTATTCTCGCCAGAGTTCTGCTGACCAATCCTGTTGTCGATAATAGGGCAAGGCTGCACGGCTGTCTACGAGGGAGGCTTCTGAGGTGGGTGCTGTTTCGGCAGCGGTGTTTCTGGCGATCCACACCCGGGCGCGATCCACAAATCGAAGTCCCGCTTCCATGACAAACAGAATCACCAGAATATTTAGAGTAATGATCGCGGTGGCTCGGTAGACGTCAACAAATCGCCGACCCAAATAACCGATCATGATGAGGAGCAACCCAAACAGGACGGCGGAGACCTGAACAAAACCGACATCCCCGGGATTGCTCATTCCCAGAAGATCCGCGGTGACGGCGAACGTAATAAATAGGATGCCCGCAATAATGAGGAACCTTCGTAATTGCATCAATTTTGTGGATGTCCCCAAAATAATTTGTTTGTACTGATCCAACGATAACTAACTAAACAAAGCGGTCAGAATGCGGTACACTGGCCGCATGGACGAGAAAAGACAAAAGCAAGGGCAAGATTGGCGCGAAGCACGACGCCTACAGGCCTGGGAATTGAAGCAAAAAGGCTGG
>JAIOHO010000700.1 GCA_019912905.1 Anaerolineae bacterium | reverse complement strand
AGCCGGTTGAGATACTCAGGACTCCAACTATCAAACAAAGCCAGCAGCGCCACGTCCTCACCCTGCGCGCGCAGCCGCTGGGCCAGTTCAAAGGCGATCAAGCCGCCCAGCGACGAGCCGCCCAGATAATAGGGACCGCGCGGCTGCAAGGCACGAATCTCGCGGATATAACGCTCGGCCATCGCCTCCACCGAGGCATCCGGCACCGCCGACCCATCGAGGCCATACGCCTGGAGCGCGTAAAATGGCTGATCCTGCCCCAGATGGCGCGCCAGATCGCGGTAATAGAGCACATGGCCGTTGAGATCATGCATGCAAAAAAACCGGGGCCGATCAGGATTCCCGGCCTGAATCTCGACCAGCGAATTCCAGCGCGAACGCGGCGCTTTACGCCGGGCCGAAGCTTCGGCGCCGCCTTCCTGGGTAATGCGCTCGGCGAGTTCGGCGATGGTCTCGGCTTCGAACAGGATCGACAGCGAAAAAGCGACCTGATAGAGCTTGCGAATCTGGGCAAACAAGCGGACCGCGAGCAGCGAGTGCCCGCCGAGATCGAAGAAATTGTCGTGAATGCCCACTTCCTCGATTCCCAGCAGCTCCGACCAGATCTCCGCCAGCTTGCGCTCGATCGGACTGTGCGGTGCGACATAATCGCCTGTCAACTGCGGGCGCGCCTGTCGAATACCAGAATCCGACGCAGGGTCCGCTTCGTTCAAATGGGCCGTAAACTTTTTTAACGCTCCCAGTTCGACCGACGAAGCGATGATCTGAGATCCAAAGCGACTCGCCAGCACCCGGTCAAACACCTGTGCGCCTTCTTCGGGTGTGATGCCGACTCCGCGCGCCAGGTCGAGCAGCGGGGAACTGCTCTGCCGGGCCGTCGCGCCCGACACGGCAGCGCCGATCAGCGCATCCGGGTTCGTCATGCGCTTGATGGTAAATTCGTCGATTTCGGCAATCACCGCGCCGTTCACATCCAGCAGGGTCACATCGAACGCCGCAATTTCGCCGCCGGAATGTCCATCGTTCAGATAGCGCACATGACTCCACATGCGCTGGGGCACCGGCTGGTAAAGCCGCACGCGCTTGTACGACAGCGGCACGTAGAACGGCGCATCCGTCGTATAGCCAGGGATCAGCGGCATGCCGCAGCTGGTGGCAATATCCAGCAGCGCCGGATGAATGACGTAGTCGGCCAGGTCGTCATGGAAGGAGTCGGCCAGTTCCAGCGCGCCCAGCACTTCGTTGACACCCTGATGGATGCTCTTCAGATTGTGCCAGCGCGGGCCAAAAAGCAGGTAATCCACCTGATGGGTGGGGACTCCCTGATACGGACAGCGCTGCCGGATCCTGTCAATCAGGACTGGTTCGGGACCGGGCATTTCGCTGTAGCTGACCGTGCCCAGGACATGCTCATGCCAACCCTGGTCGCGCTCGCTGGCGACGCTCAGTTGGTACGTTTGATCGTCCCGAGGCTCCAGCATAACCCGCACCTGACGCGGCGTATCCACATCCAGCGGCGAAAGAAACAACAGGTTCTCGATCTGGATCGTCCCCTTCCCCGGCAGCGCTGATTGCAGCGCAGCGCGCGCAATTTCCAGATACCCGGTGCCGGGAATCAAGGCGGTGCCATCTTTCAGCCGATGTTCATCCAGAATCCAGTGACGCTGCGGGTCATACGCCGCCAGATAAATCATCCGGTCATCCGGCGTCGGCAAGCGCCGTCCAAGCAGCGGGTGCCCGGTTTCCGCGCCGACCTGATCGTCATAATGCTCGGCGTCACCTTCTGGGGCCGCTGCGGTCATCCCGGTGCCCTGCCACATCCCCCAGTTCAGCGCGATCCACGACGATGCGCGATCGGCAGCCTTATGGTGGCTGAAGGCGTCCAGAAACGCGTTCGCCGCCGCATAGTCGATCTGACCCGCCAACCCCATCACTGCACTGGTGGACGACAGCAGCACCACGAAATCGAGCGGCATCCCCGCCAGCAGCGCGTCCAGAGTCAGGGTTCCC
>JAIOHO010000699.1 GCA_019912905.1 Anaerolineae bacterium | reverse complement strand
CAGAGTGTCGCCGACAACCATATCGCGCTTATTCCAAATATCGTCGGTGTAGCGTTGGGCGATATCCGCGATCAGTGCTTCGCTGAGAACTTCAGTTTCATCCTGCGCACGAACCAATGTGAATGCATTCAACGCCATCAGAACATTAAGCACCACTGCAAGAACAAAAATCCGGCGAAACATGATACTCCTCCTCATTTATAATAGAGACCTCGTATGCTTGCATCCTGGTAGTCACCGCTTCGCTGATTGACTGCCAGACTTGGTCACCCAACCTGGTGCAGAGCCTGAGGATACAATACAGGCACAGGGTAAGCGAACTCCAGAAATCCTCCACCTCCCCACAGGGAGGGATTTACCAGTAATTGCAGTCGCTGATTCTCATAAGTAGAATCAAAATAAAATGTGTTGGGCGAAACACAATGACCTTTTCTTCCGTGGATGGGTTGAATTCACTAACCGAACGTGAGCTTGAAATTTTGCGTCTCGTCGCAGATGGGCTGACCAATCGGCAGATCGCCGAACAACTGGTCATCACCGTTGGCACGGTACGCTGGTACACCAAACAGATTTTCAGCAAGTTGAATGTCCACAACCGAACTCATGCCGTTGCTCAGGCACGCGCGCTGGGCATTTTGTCCGACTCGGTTCAATTGCAGCCAGCGAATACCAGGGGCCAGCTACCAACGGGGTTGACCTCATTCGTCGGGCGAGAAACAGCACTTTTACGGGTCGCCGCTTATCTCACCGATCCATCCTGTCGTTTGTTGACATTGGTGGGTTCGGGCGGTATCGGTAAAACGCGCCTGGCGATTGAAGCGGCCCGTCAGTGTGAGAGCCACTTTGCAGACGGTGTTCATTTTGTCGATCTGGTCGGCATTCACCTAGGTAATCACGTACAACCGGCGATTCTGGAAAGCATTGGAGTGGCTCCGGTGCCAACTGCTGATCCCTGGCATCAACTCTGCGCCCATGTCCTTGACCGACAGACCTTGCTTGTGATCGATAACTTTGAGCAGGTATGGAGCGAGGCCATGCTTCTTTCCCGTCTGCTTCAAGCTGCGCCGCGCCTCAAGATCATCGTGACCTCAAGAGAGGTTCTGCGTCTGGACGAAGAATGGGTCTATACCGTCGAGGGCATGGAGCTTCCCACGCCGGGTGACGAGCGTCCGCTCAACTCGTTGGGAGCGGTCCAGTTGTTTATGGAACGGGCGCAGCGTATCCGCAGCGATCTGACACTTGAGCAGGAACTAAGCTGTATTGCCCAGATTTGTCGTCTTGTGCAGGGTATTCCGCTGGCGATTGAACTGGCAGCCTCGCGGCTAAGACAGCAATCCTGCGAGGAAATCGCCAGTGCGCTGACGCGAAATAGTGACCTATTGGTCACGGCGTTTCGCAATGTTCCTGAACGACACCGCAGTATGCGCGCAGTCTTTGCCTGGTCGTGGAGTCTGCTTTCCGAGGTGGAACAGCGTGCCTTCATGAAACTGTCCATCTTTCGTGGCGGCTGCGCCCAGGAAGCGGCTGCATTTGTATCCGAATCTTCGCTGACAACATTATTTGCTCTCGTGGACAAATCGCTGCTTCGGCTGTATGCCAACCGGCGCTATGACATTCATGAGATTTTGCGTCAGTATGCCTATGAAAAGCTGCTCGATCATAAGCTAGTCAAACAAGCGAAAGATGCTCATCTTAATTATTACGTCGCTTTTACCGAGAGTCTGGTAGCGCAGGGCGGGACCGACGATGGCTGGCGATTTGGATTAGAGCAAGAATACGATAATATTCGCGCCGCATTCGAGTGGTGTCTATTGGGAGAGGGCAGCCCAGAAACCGGCTTACGCTTAGCCATTGCGACCTTCCATTTCTGGCGGATCGGCATTTATTTGGGTGAAGGGCTGAAATATATCTCGCAACTTCTCAATAAACTTCTGAAGTCGGAAGCGCTTCAACTGCGTGCTAAGGCGTCAGTACGAGCTGCCTGGTTGGCAGTGGTTCTGGGAGACCTGACTCAGGCGGAGAACTTTGCTCGAACAAGTTTGGATATTGATCCTGCTCAAAACGACCTGTGGACAAAAGCGCTGGCCTTGAATGTTTTGGGGACAGTGATGCGCTCATACGCGGACTACAGCAACGCGAGAGATCTTTACGAAGAGGCACTGCAAACCTCAGAAATGGTGGGCGATTTATGGCTGATTGCTTTATCGGTTGGCAATGATGGTGTGCTGGCCTTCCACCAGGGCAACCAACAGGAAGCGATTCAGCGTTTTGAACAGGTACTGCCGCTCTTCCAAGCACTCAACGATCACATCTATATTGCGTTCATGAAAAATCTCCTCGGGCGATTGCTGCGTCAGATTGGCGAGTTTGGGCGTGCCTTAGAATTGTGCCAGTCAGAAATGTTTACCGCGATTGATAGCCAGGATCAGTGGGCCATTGCGCTCTGTGTGTCCGGGCTTGCTGGATTGTGCAGCACAGTGGAATGGTATGACGGCACTGCTCGGCTGCTCGGCATCGAAGCGAATTTGCGTGCATCGCTTGGCGCTGCGCTCAGCCCATCGGTCATTCCTGATCACGAAGCAATAATCGCGGATGTTCGTGAACACCTCGATCCGGCTTCATGGAACGCGTTTTGGGCCAGTGGTAATGCATTGACTCTGGAGCAAGCTATTCCAGTCATACTCGATAGTTTGGATGTGCTGGCTGCCAGGCTCGACGCCCATGAACAGAAATTGCTCCCCGAAAACGTGCAGCTTTCCGAATCCTTGACGCCAAGAGAACTGGAAATCCTTCGACTAATGGCTGCCGGCCTGTCTAATCGGGAGATTGCCGAGAAGTACGTCGTCGCTATGGGCACGATTGCAGCGCATACCCATCGAATCTTCGCCAAACTTGACGTGCGCAACCGGACCCTCGCGGTGACAAAGGCGCGGCAGATGAACCTGCTCTAATGCCCACTTTCTGAAA
>JAIOHO010000698.1 GCA_019912905.1 Anaerolineae bacterium | reverse complement strand
GTGCTGATCCTCTGGCTGCCGCTGCTGCTGGTGATGAGCCAGCGCGGGATCAATTACCTGGGCGTGCCCCTCAGCGAACACAGCACTCAGGCCAGCCAGCTTCTGCTGGTCGATCGCTGGTTAGCGGTGACCGGTTTCCTGCTGGATGGGCTGGCAACCTATTTTGGGGTTGTGCCGCTGCTGGCGGCGGCGGGAGCGATGCTGGCGGCAGTGATCCTGCGTCCGCGCCAGGGCCTCGTGCTGGCGATGGCGGTGGGCGGGCCGGTGATTGCGGTAATCGCGGCAGGTGACCTGGGTGCATCGCTGCGCTACTGGCTGAATGTCATTCCGCTGGCGCTGGCGTGGACGGCGGGTGGGCTGGTGGTGCTCGGCCAGCGGCTGGCAGGCCAACGCGGTGGACAACTGATTCCGTTAGCGCTCGTCGGGGTGTGGATTGTGCTGTTTGCGACTCCGTTTATTCAGACGGCCTACGAAAACCCGGCGGCGCTGGTGCTGCCCGATAAGGACCGGCTCGAATATCTGGAAGCGGACTCGGCGGGCACGATGCTGCCGGAACTGGCGGCGTTTCTCACCGCGGAGAACGCGCGCCTGGGCGGGGATCTGGTCGTCACGGGGGCCATCAGCCAGTGTGCGGGCCTGGCGCTCTATCTGCCGCCCGATTCCGGGATACAAATGGGCTGTCCGCGTATATTCTCGGATGAAGGGCGTGGCGCAGCGCTGGACGAGCACATCCGCGCACTGTCCGCCGAATACCCGCATTACGTCGTGATCTTCGAGGACCCCGGTCTGGTGCCGGTCGGCGACATCGTCTCGATACGCCTGGACACGCTGGCACACTTCCCCCGGCCCGGCGGTCGGGTGACCCTTACGGTCTATCAGCCTGTCCGTCCCTGATTACTGCTCGATAGCACCGCCGATGATACGCACGTGCTGGCGGAAGGTGTAGGTCGGGTCGGCCCGGCGTTTCGCCAGATATTCATCGAAGGCCAACTGCTCGTGGAGGGTGATGCCGCCTTTGACGCCTTCGGCCTGGCGGCGCTCCACGGCCTGAATCTTCAGCGCCATCTCGATCAGATCGCTGACGCGGTCCGCAGGCGCAAAGATGATGCCGTCCGTATCGCCGAAAACGACCCAGTCCGTCGTGATCGTGTGCATGCCGAAGCGCGCCCATGCCAACGAATCGGCTTCCTGAGGGGTGAGATTGGCCGGACCCGATGGATGGGTGCCATAGGTAAAGACGGGGAAGCCGATGTGAATGAGTTCGTCGGTATCGCGGTGCGCCCCCCAGATGACGACGCCGCCCAAGCGGTAAGCCTGAGCCTCCAGCACCGTCAGGTCGCCGATGCAGCCCTCATCCAACCGTCCGCCGTTGTCGATGACCAGCACATCCCCCGCCTGGGCCTGGCCGATGGCTTCGAGAAATACATCGACGCTGCCGGTATGACGTGCGGGAAGTGCGCGCCCGGCAAAGCGCGCTTTCGGAATCAATGGGTAGATGCCCGGCGGGGGGAACCGCACCGGGATATTGGTCCGCAAACCGGAATCTGCGATCAATGCCGTCGAAAGCTCGGCAAAGGCTGCCGCTAAATCGTGATTGTCCATCAGATTAGTCCATATCAAATGTGAGTCTTTTGCTGCTTATCTTGCGCGGAAGTCCACGATCGCGCAAGTGCCGTGTCAGACCAGGGCAGTGGCTCAGGCGTAGTCCGCATTTTTATAGGTGCGCGGGCCGGTTTGCACGACGCCGATTCGCGGGCACAACTCGAACAGGAAGCAGGTGGCGCACTGCGGGTAAGTCGGCTTACAGACTTCCCGCCCGAACTGGACCATGAGCGAATTCCAGCGCGGCCAGAATTCACGCGGCATGACCTGCTTGAGTTCCTCGTTGATTTTCTCCGGCTGTTTAGTGTCGGCGCGGACCATTCCCAGTCGCTTGCTGATGCGGTTGACATGCACATCGACGGTAATGTCGTCGTGGATGTCGAAGGCCACCTGGCGGGTGAGGACGGCCACCTTCCAGCCCACGCCACGATACTGCACCAGTTGGTCGAGGTCGCGCGGCACGACGCCCCCATCGACGGCGACCAGCCGCTGGCAGATGTCGCGCACGAACCTGGCCTTATTCTGATAATAGGTGACCGGGCGCACGGCGGCGAGGATCTGCTCGTCACTCAGCTTCAGCATATCCGCCGGGTTATCGGCCAGGGCAAACAGGGTTTCGGCAGCCTGGAGCGTCTGTTCCTCGCGGGTCTGCGCGCTGAGCATCCCGGCGATCAGCGCTTTGAACGGCTGGCCCCGGTAGTGATCGAGCGTGGTCGTCGGCCAGTGTTCCGCGGCTGCGCTGACGCGGCGGTAAATCTCGCGAATGCGCTCGTCTTCGCTCACTCGATATACCCCAGGGCGCGCAGGTTGTCGAGGACCGCGTCATCCACCTCGCCAAAGCCGTTTGCGCCCGGACGCTGGGCCTCGCTGTTGTGGACGAACTGTGCCAACCGCGCCTGCAAGCGCTGCGTCACATCCGGTTCATCTGCCGCGATGTTGCGCACCTCTGCCGGGTCGCGGGCCGTATCGAAGAGTTCCTCGACCTGATCATGGACGGTCGTCAGCTTATGCACGCCGTCATAGACCCCGCGCCGGACCAGGCGCAGCCGCAGCCGGTCGATCAACGGCGGGTTGCGATGTTCCAGCACGTTGAGGAAGGTGCTGGGCGGGAAGGCTTCGGAAAACGCGATCCCGCGTTCCGGGTCGGGCCGCCCGTTGGTGGCGCGCACCAGCGACAGATTGGCGACGTCGGCGTTCGGGTCGGCTTCGTCGAGCGGCGGCTGGATGCCGGTGAGGTCGAGCACCGTATGGAAGATGCGCCGGGTCGAGACGTTGGTCTGGATATGTTTGCCTGCCGGGAAGCGTCCGGCATGGTCGTAAATAATCAGCGGCACATGCACCAGTTCCTGATAGACCACGAAGCTGTGACCGACGTAAT
>JAIOHO010000697.1 GCA_019912905.1 Anaerolineae bacterium | reverse complement strand
GTTTTATCATGTCTATGAAATCAACGAATCCGGGTCCGAAGCACAGCCTGCGCCCGCACCCGAACCCGATGCGCTCTTTCTTGTAACGGCAGTCGATGATCAAGTCCGCATCCGCGCCAACTCGATGGTCGGGGACACCATCGGCATGGTTTCGCGCGGCGATGTGCTGCATGTGCTCGAATCCCGCGCCGAGGCGCTCCCTAAGATTGGCAAGCCGGATCAGTGGCTGCATGTGCTCGCGCCCGATGGCACCGAGGGTTATGCGGCAGCCTGGTTCTTCGCGCTTTATCAGCCGCCCGAGCCGCAGCCCGATGCACCGAGTACCCCGGTGACGACCATCCCCCCGGTTGTGACGCCCCTTCCGCCGGGACCGGTGTTCATCACGCCCATCGACAACCGCGTGCGTATCCGCACCCGCCCAATCGACGGCGAACCGGTGAGTCTGGTTTCGCGCGGCGATGTGCTCGTCGCACTCGATTCCCGGCTGGAAGCGATTCAGAAGATCGGGGTGCCCAATCAGTGGCTGCACGTGCGCACCCCCAGCGGGACAGAAGGTTATACCGCCGCCTGGTACTTCACCATCCACGATCCGGTCGCACCGCCAGCGGACGCCATGCCGGAACCGCCTTCGCTGCGTGAACCAGAGCCAACCAGCGAAGGCCCCGCCTTTGTGACGCCCCTGGAAGACCGGGTGCGTGTTCGCGCGCGTGCCGTCGATGGCGAACAGATTGGTCTGACCTCACGCGGCGACGTCCTGAAGCTGCTCGAACCGCGTTTGGATGCGCTCCCCAAGATCGGCGTGAAGGGTCAATGGCTGCATGTGCTTACGCCCGATGGCACCGAAGGATATGCCGCTGCCTGGTTTTTCAACCGATTTGACGGCCCTTTACCCAAACGCCGCATCGAGACCAATATGACCGGCGTCAATCTGGATCTGTTTCACCAGTGTGGAGTGCCGGACCCGGCCTGGCTGGGGACGATGGGCTGGGTGCGCCTGGTCTACAACGTCTCGCTGGACCCTGACAAGCCTGTCGGCAATCCTGCCCGCTACGGCAACACCGATCTCGAAGCCGCCTATCAGCGTTATCACCCCATCCTGCAAGGTTATGCACAGGCCGGCTTCAAAGTGCTGCTGGTGCTGACTCATCAAACCTTCGGCGAAGGAGCTGGTTACAACTGGCAGGCGATGGATGCCACCCGATGGTGGCACCTCAGCGAACGATTCGCCGCCCTCGCCGGGCAGATCGCAGCTCAGTACCGGGGAACCAATATCGTTCAGGCTTATCAGATCTGGAACGAAATGGACGCCCATTCCGGCGCGCGCAGTTCCGTGTCGATTCCCCCGGATTCCTATGCGGACCTGCTGGCCCGCTGTATCCAGGCCATCCGCGCCGGAGACCCACGAGCGCTGGTCATCACCGGCGGTCATGCCAGCGGAGTCGAAATAGGCGTCCGTTATGCCAGGGAGGTACTGAATGCGCTGCCCACCGGCATCCACCCAGACGGCCTCGCGATCCATCCCTACGGACGCGGCACCCCCCAGACAGACGCGCGCTTCCGTCCCTACGGGTATATCGACCACGAAATTAACGCCTACGCTGCGTTGATCCCCGGCTGGCCGGTCTGGATCACCGAATGGGGAATCCTCAACAGACCCGACGAAGCACCCGAAGCAGTCGCCGATTATGCCCGCAAGGTGATTGGTCGCCTCAAGGGGCTTTACAGCCACAAGGTCGCCGCGGCCATCTGGTTTGCATGGGCACAGGGCATGGACAACGGCTATGGTCTGGTCGATCAATATCATCAGGCGCGCGGCACGCTGACCGAGGAGTATGTGACGCTATAAGCAGCGGGTTACAGGCTGCCGTTCGGCGCAATCTCGTGCAGCAGGTTCGCCACCAGCGCGGTCCAGCCCGTTTGATGACTGGCCCCTAAGCCCTGGCCGCTGTCTCCATGAAAATATTCGTAGAACAAGATCAGATCGCGCCAGTGCTCATCGGCTTGAAATGGTATTTGGTCGCCATAGACCGGACGCCCGCCCTCTGGATTCTTCACAAAAATGTTTGTCAGCCGCCGCGCCAGATCATCTGCAACCGTACCCAACGGAACCCAATTGCCTGCCCCAAATGGCAACTCGACGGTCAGGCTGTCACCGAGGTAATGATGAAATTCCCGCAGCGCTTCGATCAACAGGTAGTTGATGGGAAACCAGACCGGCCCGCGCCAGTTTGAATTGCCGCCAAATAACCCCGTTCTCGATTCCGCTGGTTCGTAATCCACCCGGTATACGGTGCCATCCGTGTGAAACTCGTAAGGGTGCTGCGCGTGATACTTCGACAGCGAACGCAGGCCATAGTCCGATAAAAATTCGTCGGGGTCCAGCACCCGCTGCAAAATCCGCGCCAGCCGGTCCGGGCCAACGATCGACAGCAGATAATCCCCTTGTGCGCCTTCACGCGTCAGCCAGGTCATATTCTCGACCAGATTGGGACGGTACTTGACAAACCATTCGGTGCGGCGGCGAAAGCGCGGCAGCCGGTCCAGCGTATCCGGCGCAATGTGCGTGACCGCCAGCAGCGGAATCAGCCCCACAAACGAGCGTGTTTTCAGACGGACATGCCTCCCCCCTGGCGTATGCAGATTGTCGTAAAAGAAACCATCGTCTTCATCCCACAGGCTCAGATAATGCCCGACCGGATGATAGAAGGCGTGGGTAATATACACAAAATGCTCAAAGAACTTGGTCGCCACATCTTCATAAGCGGGTTTGGAGCGCGCCAGTTCCAGCGCAATCGCCAGCATATTCAGACAGTACATTGCCATCCATGCGGTGCCGTCGGCCTGTTCCAGATAACCGCCTTCCGGCAGCTGCGCGCTGCGGTCGAACACGCCGATATTATCCAGTCCCAGAAAGCCACCGGAAAAGATATTGTTGCCATCGCGGTCTTTACGATTGACCCACCAGGTAAAGTTGAGCAGGAGTTTTTGAAAGACGCGTTCGAGAAACCCGGTATCGCCATGGCCGGAAATCTGTTCGGTAATCTGATACACCTTCCAGGCGGCCCAGGCGTGGACGGGCGGATTGACATCGCTGAACATCCATTCATAGGCCGGGAGCTGGCCGTTCGGGTGCATATACCACTCGCGCAGCAGCAGGACCAACTGGCGCTTGGCCCACTCGGGATCGAGCAGCGCCAGCGGGATCGTGTGAAAGGCCAGGTCCCAGGCGGCGAACCAGGGATACTCCCACTTGTCCGGCATCGACAGCACATCGAGGCAGTACACGTGCGTCCAATCCGCATTGCGAATGCTGCGGCGCGACTCAGGCGGTGGCGGAAAAGCCGGGTCCCCATCCAGCCACAGATCAACGCTGTAGTGATAGAACTGCTTGTTCCAGAGCAGCCCGGCATACGCCTGCCGCTGCACCCGGCGCTCATCATCCGTCAGACCCGCCGGCTGGATGGCCGCAAAAAACACATCTGCTTCTTGCTGCCGTTTCACGAACACATCGTCAAAATCGGCAAAGGGCATTTCCGGCGCGCTGTCGGAAAATCGCACCCGCACCGTCAGCGTCTGCCCCGGTTCGAGCATTGTCCTACAATGGGCAGTCGCTTTCGTGCCAGTCCGCGCAGGGTTCACCCGATCACGAAAGCCCCCGACGACGCAGTCGTTGATACCATCTTTCACGTAAGGCGTCGGGTTCGGCTGGCCGTACAACCGTTTCAGGTTGGTATCGTTCTCCGTAAACAGCAGTTCGACCGCCGCATCTTCAGCCTCAATCGACCACCAGCGCGGACCAATATGCCGCTCCGTCACCTGAATAGTATGATCCGCTACAGCCTGAAGCTGCGGACGAGCAGCCTGATAGCCCCACGACCATGTATTGCGGAACCACACCTGAGGCAGCACGTGGATGGGCGCGGGGTCCGGGCCGCGGTTGATGACCCGGATGCGGCACAACACGTCTTCGTCCGTCGCCTTGGCGTACTCAATGTAGACATCAAAATAGCGCCCTTCGGCCAGGGCTGCCTGCACCGCATCCATCAGCTCGAATTCCGGGTCTGCGAAGCCGCGCTGTGCACTCTCCCGCATCAGTTCCGCGTAGGGGTATTCGACCTGCGGATACTTATAAAGCATCTGCATCCAGGCGTGGGAAGGCACCCCATCGAGATAATAGTAAAATTCTTTAACGTCCTCGCCATGATTGCCTTCGGCATTGGTGAGACCGAACAGGCGCTCTTTCAGAATCGGGTCTTTCTCGTTCCACAGGGCCACCGCCAGGCACACATTCTGATAGCGATTGCAGAACCCGCCCAGACCATCCTCATTCCAGCGGTACGCCCGACTGCGGGCGTGATC
Organism: Anaerolineae bacterium; assembly: GCA_019912905.1. Classification (GTDB taxonomy): domain Bacteria; phylum Chloroflexota; class Anaerolineae; order Aggregatilineales; family Phototrophicaceae. Next base: position 2,251 of record JAIOHO010000697.1, on the reverse strand, counting down.
GTGGGGGAAGTACGCCCAGGCATCGCCATCTGCGCTGTAATCTTCACGCACGGTCCCCCAGGCCCGCTCGCTGACGTAGGGTCCCCACTTTTTCCAGTCTGCGGTTCGGGTTTCTGAATCTCTCAGCCTTTCATGTTCGACGGTCTGGTCCAGATTCATGATCCACCTGCCCAGGTAATCTCGCCCTCACCAGACGAGTCGGCCACACGATAGAACTGCCCTTCATGCACGACGAAGACCCCTTCTGCCGACAGCACGGCGAAATCCTGGCCGTCAGGTGACCAGTCGAGCCAGGGGCCATCCAGTGTAAAGGGTGTCAGTTTCGTCGGTGTCTGGTCGGAATTGATCACATGCAGGATGTTCCAGGGCAGGCCGTGAGCGCGCACGATCCCGGCAGACGCCGCTTGTATCTGCAAGTCCCCCGATGCGCTCACCAGCACGCCGCCGCTGGGGTCGAACTTCGGCCCAGCGAGGGCTTGATAGGCCCCTGCTGGTATCAGAGCAGCGGACCGGGACCCATCGAGATTGGCGATAGTCAGCGTCCGCGAATACGTCTTGGGGTCAAACTGAAGAAAGACGATTTGCTGACCATCAGGTGACAGGGACGCCTGTTCAGCCGCGTGGAGAACCACCTCCGCCGCACCCGTGTCACCCGGCTCGATGCGCTCGACTGTCAGTTCCACCCCACTGGCCGTGCCATCCTCCTTCAGGATCGGCTTGAGATGGGTGTAATACAACCAGCGGCCATCCGGCGACCAGAACGGATTACGAAACGACTCGTTCGCCACCTCGCGGGTGAGCAGCGGCTGGGCATTGGGCGCTGCACTGCCGGAGAGATAAAGATCAGTCGTGCCGGATTGAAAACCTTCGGCGGCGGGCGGCGCATAGGCGATTGCGAACTGCTGTCCATCCGGCGATGCGGCAATCCCCATGACCAACCCTTCATCCGGCGGCTGCCACCACTGGGATACGGTGCCAGCAGGCAGCGCAACCTGCCATACACCCCCAAAGCCCTGGGTGAAAAAAAGCCTGCCCGTCAGCGAGACGCCAGCAGGCAGGCCGGTTGTGTAAGTCAGAGTCGAGGTGAGACGGCTGATCAGCTGCGGTCCGGCGATCAGCCATACAATCAACAGGGCCGCCAATATCAGGGTGAGACGATATTTTTTCACAGCGCGCTCCTCCTCCGCATTCAGGCCAGATTACGTCCCATCCTACCGAAGGCTCATGAGAGCGGCGTGAGCAGGCAATCCGACCTACAGGCCGAGTCCGCGCAGGTATTCGCGGTTACGCTGAGCGCTGCGCTTCGGAGCCTGCAAATCCTCGGTCAGAACGTCCTGTTCGACGATCGCCCAGCCATCGTAGCCAAGTTTTTCCATCTCGGCGATCACGGTTGGGAAATCGACCTCGCCATCGCCCAATTCGCAGAAGACCCCAGCGGCGGTCGCCTGGAAGTAATTCAGCTTCTGCTGGCGGCACTGGGCGGCAATGGTCGCGCTGCAATCCTTGAGATGCAGGTAGCGCACCCGCTCGCCAAATTCCCGGATGCATTCGACCGCGTCGCCACCGCCGTAATGCCAGTGCCCGGTGTCCAGGCACAGGCCCACCAGATCCTGATCGGCACGAGCCAGCAGCTGACGCGATTCTTCGGGCGTTTCCACGTACCCGCCGCAGTGATGATGAAAGACGATCTTCAGCCCCAGTTCGTCGTGGATTTTGCGCGCGATACGGTTGACGCCTTCAGCAAAGACGTCCCATTCTTCGGCAGTGAGCTTCGAGCCGCTGCGCTGCCCGGCCTGGGCGACCAGTTCCGGCACACTGCCGTTGTCGTCGGCCAGAACGATGAAGGGGGCACCAAGCGCCGCCAGCAGCTTGCCCACCTGCATCGCATGTTTTTCACCAGCCTCATGCGCAGCCCGATCCACCAGCTTCACCGGCACAAACGACGACAGCAGCTTGAGGCCGCGCGGTTCCAGTTCCACCCGCAGGGCATCTGGCTCCGTCGGCAGGAACCCCCACGGGCCGAGTTCGATGCCGGTATACCCCGACTCGACAATTTCATCGAGCACCTGAGTATAAGCAAATTTCTGTGCTGACCCTTCAAACTCATAAATACCCCACGAGACCGGGGCATTGGCAATCCGAATGGTCATGGTTCATCCTCATTTCTTGATAAGTGTCGTTCCAGGGCGTCCATCGTATGGATGAACGCCTGCTCTAAATCAATCTCATAGGCCTCGGCCAGCACCAGCAC
>JAIOHO010000696.1 GCA_019912905.1 Anaerolineae bacterium | reverse complement strand
GGCCAGCATGACGATGCTTACCGCCGCAATCAGCAGGCCCGGGCTGGCCTCCACCCCCACCGCATACAACAAAACCAGATAAAACAACGCACTGAAGCCGTAAGTAAAAAACGACAGCAGGACCGTCACCACGAAGATTTGCGGTCTGCGGATACGGTCGAACGAGGCAGCCAGCGCATTCAGCTTTTCGTCACCCATCCCAGACAGGCGCTGAATGCCCAGGCGCGAACCGATCCGGCGGATCAGACGGGCCAGAACATGCAGGAGCGGCCCCGAAAAATAGAGGCTGCCCAGGTAGACGCCCCCACCCAGCACCACAATAAAAAGGGCAAGGCCCGGCGGCAGATCGACCAGATTGGTCGCCAGCAGCAGCGAACCACCGCCCACCACGATGACCATGAATAACTCGAACAGGCGCGACGACACCAAGCTCGACACCCCTTCGCGCAGGGGTTGGTTCAAATGCTGGCGGAGCAGCACGACATACGACAGTTCCCCGGTTTTCAGCGGCAGCACCCGCACCAGAAAATTATGATAGAGCACGATCGGGTAGAAGACCCCGACAGGAATGTCGTGCCTCTGGAGCAGCGTGCGAAAACGCAGCAGACGGAAGAAATTGAGCAGCAGGTAACAGAGCAGCGCCGCGCCGAGACTCCAGGCCGGAACGCTGGTCGCCATTTTCACGAAACTGTTGAGATCGACTTCTCGAAGGAGAACAAGCGCAATCGAGATGGAGACTACCAGGCCGAGGATGCGCCAGGCCAACTTGCCGGGTTTGAAGCGAGCGGTCATATCGAGTCCTGACTCCACGCATACGGGCGTAATCCTACCACCGAAGCGGCGGAATCTGAAGTCTGCAAATGCTCGACCATAGGGAACAGGTGTGCTAAAATCACTGTGAGCGTTATTCATTCCAACAGGGGATCAGATCATGAGCGAACACGACGACCCGAAAACAAAGGCCGAACTGCTCCAGCGCATCGACCAGGGATGGGAGGCCCTTCAGACTTTCATCGCCTCGCTGACCGAAGCCCAGATGACCGGCCCGACCGATGCGGCGGGGTGGACGGTGAAAGATCACCTGATTCATCTGGCGGTGTGGGAGAACAGCATCGTCGCGCTGCTGAAGCGGCAGATGCCGCGCCGCGAGGCGCTCGGACTGGACGAAGCCACCTGGATGAGCGGCGATTTTGACCGCATGAATGCCGTCATTCAGCAGCAGCAGCAAGCGATGCCGCTGGACGCGGTATTGAAGCGGTTAAACGAGGTTCACCAGCAGATGCTTGACACCCTCCAGCCGATGTCGGATGCGGATTTACAGCGGCCCTACTCCGCTTATCAGCCGCCGAGGAGCGAGGACGGCCCGATTATGAATTGGGTCATTGGCGACACCTACAGCCATTTTTCGCAGCACATCGGCTGGATGGACGCGATCATCACAGGCTAAAGCAGGACTCTAGGGCTGAACCTGCGCCCAGATGGTCAACCAGGGCGGGGCGAAGGCTTTAAGATGTTCCCAGGTACCGGGAGCGGATTCGGGGTCACGGCTGCGCTCTTCCCACATCCCTTTAAGGATGAACCCGCGCCCGATCAGGCCATTGACGACTGTGCTGAGGGAGTGGCTGAATATGCGCGGGCCTGCCACCTTGCGCGCCAGCCGACCCTCCTCCCAGATCTCCCATTCCGGGTCTTCGGGGATGACCTCGCCGTCGCCATAGCGGTGCTTGAGCAGATAGCCCTCCCCGGTCCAGTGTGTTTCGTAGGTATCCATTGAAAAGGGGTTGTGCCACTCGATGCGATACAGGCCGCCAGGCCGCAGGACGCGCGCGACCTGATCGAACACCGGGCGGGAGTCCGGCACGAAGTTGATCGAATAGGCATGCCAGATCACGTCGAAGGCTGCCCGGCCAAACTGCGACAGGTCGCGCATATCGCCCTGCACCAAACGCGCCTGCAAACCATAATGCTCCAGGGCCTGGCGGTCACGTTCGAGCTGATGCTCGGAAAAATCGAGCACGGTCACCTGCGCCCCCAGCAAAGCAAAGGCGACCGACTGCTGGCCGCCGCCGCTCGCCAGACACAGGACGGTCCTGCCCTGCACATCGCCCATGATGTCAAAGGGATCGACGGCCAGGCGCGCGGGCTCCGGGGTGAGATCGAGCGCAGGCCGCGACCATTCGATATTGGCCTGCACCAGTGCGTTCCAGCGCTCCTGGTTGTAGCGCGTGATTTCGTCCATCGTGCATCCTCCAGTGATCAGGCCAGACTGTCTGAGTATATCGGCCCCAGCGCATCACGCCTATCGATGATTGTATGCCAGGGTGATGACGACGGAACCTTTTTTGAGTCCGGCTTCGACATATCGGTTCGCCTCGGCAGCCTGTTCCAGCGGAAAACATCGGTCGATAAGCGATTTCAGCTTGCCGGCCTCGGCCAGCTCTTTGATAAATGCCAGGTCTTCAGGGCGTTCCGTGGACAGGGCGCAAATCACTTTCTTGCTGCCGAACCTGGACGTCCACAGCATTTGAAGGAGATGTTTCATCTTAAAGCTGACCAGCAGATAACGTCCGCCCGGCTTGAGGACAGGCTTGC
>JAIOHO010000695.1 GCA_019912905.1 Anaerolineae bacterium | reverse complement strand
GATCTATTGGGCTGGTAGTTCGCTGCTCCCAAGTTCATATGCCGGGTCCAAACTCGATTTTCCGGTTGGAAGCGGCGTTGTGACGGTGACGAATCCATCGGATGCTTCAATACCCGTTCAGATGGTTGGTGCGGCATCGCGCTCCTTCACGGTTGTAAGCACGATTGAGGGTCTAGCAGGTTCGTCAACGAGACAGGGAAGTGGAAGCAGCACCACTAATCTGTTCGAATTTGCGCTGCCACCGGGCATCAGCGAGTTTACGATCGTGCGCGGCGCAGATGTCAGGTTTGTGGCAGATACGACAACGAAGCTTCAAGTGAGGGTAAACCCGGTTAGTGCCGACTCGTCGCGCACAATCGTTATTGTGGCCCTTGTTGTGGTGCTGGGGTCGCTCTTCTATGCCTCCAGGTCCACCGATCATGGCTGGATACGCGCCCTTCGCCCGCAGAAAACGCCCGTTCAGGTTGCTCGGCCAGTTGCAGTACCTGTGACTGCCGATGTCAATCAGGGCCGGGATGGACGGATGTACTCCGACACCTAAGCCGTGCGGAACCTCATGACGAATCGAGGCTCATCCGCGAACAATTTGGGCGAGTTCAAAGCACCAGAGGAAAATGCAATGAGAACGATCTATGGTCCGATTTATACCTTACGTCCTTACGAGCGCGGCATCCAGGAAACTCTGGGGAAGTACAACAAATTTGTGATGCCGGGGCTCGGATTTCAACTTCCGATTGTCCATATTATTCGGGTGCGCGATGTCCGCGAGCATACGATGGATATTGAACCGCAACCAGTGATCACCAAAGACAATGTCGAAATCACGGTCGACGGTGTCATGTGGGTACGGCCAACTGCTGATGAAGAGGGAATCAAGCGTACATTCTATAACATCGACGATTGGAAACGTGCAGTCATCCAGCTGGCGATGACGAATTTGCGCCAGGAGTTTGGCGAATTGTCACTGGACGAAAGTCTCGTGGCACGTGAGAAGATCGCCAATAATTTGCAGCGCATTCTGAACGCCTTTGCCGTCGAATGGGGACTGACTGTCAGCAAGGTCGAAATCCGACTGATTGATCCCCCCGATGATATCAAGAAAGCTATGCATAAACAGAAGACAGCCGAGCAGGAGCGGCGTTCGATGAAGCTGCTGGCAACCGGCGAGTTTGAAGCGGCCCAGCAGCAGAAACTGGCAATCATCCAGCGTGCGGAGGGAGAGCGGGAAGCGGTGATTCAGGTAGCTCAAGGCAAGGCCGAAGCCATCCGCCTGGTTAATGAGGCTGCTGAGCGATACTTCATCGGTAATGCCCAGGAGCTTAAACGAATCGAGATGATTGAAACCTCTCTACGAGACAACACCAAGGTCGTCATTACCGAGCACGGGATCAGCCCAACCCTTTTGTTAGGCAGCCTACCAATGAGTCTGGTGAGCAAGGGAAATGGCCGCGAAGTAACCGAAGCGAAGTGAGGTAAGGGAGCGCAATATGAAGCAACCCGATAGGCCCGCCCAAATCACTGCAATCTTGAAAACCATGGACTCAAAGTATCCTGCTGAAATGGCGGCATCTCTCGAAGCCTATATCGCCAATCTGGAGGCTCAGCAACAGGGCGTGCCACTCCATAAAGGTGCCTCTTCGCACGATCCCACATGGTTTTACTGGCATGGTGTCAAACGCGAACAGAATCGTCGAGAACGGGCTTTGCGAAAGCAAAATAACTACTCAGAATAACCGCGCTCAATTTCGGGTGAGGTCAATAAAGCCGCGGAGATAAAGATCATGGATATGGGCGAAATGGGATGGCTCGCGTGGCTAATCGTTGGGGCGATTGCAGGCTGGCTGGCAAGCATCGTGATGCGGAGTAGTCAGGGGCTGCTGATCGATATTCTCGTTGGTATCGTTGGCGCCTTTATCGGTGGCTTTCTGTTCAATCAGTTCGGAGCAGCGGGCGTGACGGGCTTCAATGTCTGGAGTATTTTTGTTGCTTTCACCGGGGCAGTGGTGCTGCTGGCCGTGATCCGCCTGGTTAGTGGCCGGCGACGCCTTGTTCGCTAAGGAGAGCCTGCTTCAGCCGCGTTCAATTCTGAGCGCGGTAAATTGCGAAAGGAAATACTGATC
>JAIOHO010000694.1 GCA_019912905.1 Anaerolineae bacterium | reverse complement strand
CTATTGCGGAGTCCTGGCAGTCTGGCCCTGGGCTTTGATTCGCCTGTTGTATCCCATCACGCCCTTTCTGTTCTTCGCATTTTTATGGGGCATCCGACTGCTCCTCGGGCAAATACAGCGCTTTCCTGCGGCATCCTCATCCGGTCCTCGCATTGCGGACGTGGTGACCGCATTGCTGGCAGTGATGTTTATCGGCGCGACGGCCAGAGTCGCGGCAGCGCCGTTTGATAGCCGCCAGTATTTTTACGATTTTGAAGTTGGTTCGGACTGGTTGAAGGAACATACCGCACCCGAAAGCCTTGTGATGGGCCACCAGCCACAAACCATCTATTTTTATGCCGAGCGAAAAGCCATGGATTTGGTGCCCGTGACGACAGAGGCGGATCTCAAAACGGCCATTCGTGAAAATGATATCGACTATCTCATGGTGACTCCATGCTTCACGACCGTGGAAGGGAAGACACTCTGCGATGGGTATGTGAACGACATCCTTCTCCCGCTCACCGACCAGATGATTGCCGATGACAGCCTGAAGCTTGTCTATAACCTCCAGGGCCGACAAGAGGTGTCGATCTTTGAAGTAGTCGATGATAGCCCCTGACCAAATGGATTCTTTCTGATCGGCAGAATCGGAATCTGAAAATCAGAGTCTGTTCAAAGACAGCGCCTTACTTTGGGCGAGCGGTGTCGTCTTCATCGATTTCGCGCATGGGCGGGATCTTCATGTACACCTGATGCAGGCGAGCATCGTCAGTCAGCGGAACCCGCGAATCCGGCAGGAGGTGATCATCCAGCCACACCTGCGCTGCCTGCGCCTGGCGATCGACGCTTGCCTCAATCCGATAGGTCGTGCTGCCCCAGGCATAAATGATTTTGAAGCCAGGCCAATCGGGGGGAATTACCGGTTCGAGCATGAGGGAATCCCCTACGCGCTGAATACCGAGAATCATTTCCAGGATGACCCGGTACATCCAGCCTGCTGACCCCGTGTACCACGTCCATCCCCCGCGTCCGATATGCGGTGTGACACTGTAGACATCGGCGGCAATCACATAAGGTTCGACGCGATAACGGGCCGCCTTTTCAGGCGTGTCAGCATGATATATCGGGTTAAGCAGTTTGAGCAAACGGCCAACCTGGTCATTACGGCGCAGCCTGGCGAACGCCCACAGGACCCATAAGGCCGCGTGTGTATACTGCCCACCGTTCTCGCGGATGCCCGGTACATAGCCCTGGATATAGCCGGGGTCCTGGGAGGACTGATCGAAGGGCGGTTGAAACAACAGCACCAGCTTCTCATTCGGACGGACCAACCAGCGATCGACTGCCTGCATTGCCTGGGCTGCGCGCTTGGCATCTGCTGCGCCGGAGATGACGGCCCAGGATTGGGCGATCGAATCGATCTTGCAATCGCTGCTCGTGGCCGAGCCGAGCGGTGTGCCATCGTCATAGAATGCCCGCAGATACCAGTCTCCATCCCAGGCATGTTGCTCAAGCGCCTCGACCAGATCCACCAACCGCTGGCGATAGCGATTGGCCTGAGATGGTTCCCCCATGTACTCCATACACGGCAGGAACTCTGTGAGGGCCGCATACAAAAACCAGCCCATCCAGACACTTTCGCCCTGGCCTTCGATCCCGACCCGATTCATACCATCATTCCAATCGCC
>JAIOHO010000693.1 GCA_019912905.1 Anaerolineae bacterium | reverse complement strand
GACATCGAGTATCTGGCCTTCGTTGACTTCGTATTTGCTGCCTACGCTGATGCGCACCAGTTCATACTCTGGCAGATAATATTCGGTGTATCGCCACCCCTCGGATACCAACACCGTATGGGTCGGGTCGAAGCTGGCGCGCACGGTAGCAATCTCGTCAGCCCGCAGGCGATCCGCCGTGCGGATGGTGGCGTTGGTCAGCAGTCGCAGGTCGCTGCCACCGAGCGGATATTCGGGCGCGAACAGGAAGATGGCTGTGCCCGCCAGTGCGACCGCTGCGGTCGAGGCCCAGAGCAGGTTCGGACGCGCGTTCAGCAGGCGGTAGGATGCTTCAGCACTGAGCAGGAACAGCGCGGGCATGAAGACAAATACCAGCCCCTGCTGACCCATGTGGATGATGATGTAAAAGGCCAGAGTCGGGGCGATCCACAGGGCAATAAACCAGGCCCGGCGGCTTCTCAGCCACACACGCCATTGGACCGGCAGCTTTACGCCCCAATAAATCAGCGCGGGAACGATTGCCAGCGACCAGGCGTACAGGGTGTACGGAATCAGCTTCAGGAAGAGGTTACGCCTCAGCCCGGTGAAACCCGCGCCTGCCAGCAGCGAGGTGCTGTTGAAGAATGCCGCTGAAAAACCGCTGGAACCTGCCAGGTAAGCCTGGATGCCGCCAGCATTTTGAGTCAGCGGGATAAACCACAGCAGCGTAAATACGAAGCCAACAGCCGTAAAAATCATTAGCCGCCGCACGCCGATGCGATACAGCGCGAATAACGCCACCGGACCCAGAAACAGGAGGTCCTGCTGACGAAAGCCGCCCAACAGGGCCATCACCACGGCAGTGAACCACAACAGGCGCGTGTCTCCCTGCATAATGCGATACAGCATCCAGACCACCCAGGTAATGACAAACAGGTCCGGGGCATGCGGCAGGGCGATTTCGCCGTAGAACCAGACGAGGGGGCTGGCGATCAGGAAAACCGAGGCGATCAGCCCGGTGACCGGGTTAAACATGTCGCGCCCCAGGTAGTAGAGGGCCACGGCAGCCAGGCCCGAGCACACCACACTGATCAGGACCATCGTGGTCTGGGGGCTGCCGATCAGAGCGTTCATTAGCTGGCCCAGGACCACATAGACGATGTAACCGGGGAACTGTGGCGCGCCGTTGAGGACATCGAATTTCTCGATGCCAAAGGCCATATTCACCGAATCCCAGTGATACAGATACTGGCTGGCGAAGGGAATGCGGGTCAGGATGGTGACGACGAACAGAATCAGGGGCAGCCAGCCGGACTCAGCCCAGGCCGCCCGATCATTGAGGGATGATTTCAATGGGTGCTCTCCGTTGCCTGCTCCAGGCGGGATGTGGGATGTTGGGTGCGACTCCGTCGATCAAGCAGCCAGGGTAAAAAGATGATGACAGCAGCGACCAGGGCGATCACGGGGATCAGCCCGGATAACCCCGGCAAATCGAGCAGGATTCCGCCGTAATTGCGGGCGACATCGCCCTGGCCGAGCATCAGCAGGGCCTGATCGGTCAGGGGGAAAAAGGCATTCATCTGCTCGACGGTAAACGGGAAGAACGGGACCGACGGCCAGCTCTGTCCGGCAATGGTCATTGCACCGGTCATCAGGATCGAGGCCGCCATCAGCAGACCGGCAGCCGCCTGTCCCCAGACTCGCGGCAGCCAGTCATTCAGGGTGAAGATAATCGGGATGACCATAAACGGCAGCATGGGGATGAGGTAACGCGGCCCAATCGAAAAGCCGCCCCACCACATGATACTGGACGCGTTATAGCTGAAAAATGCGACGGTAATCAACACGATGGCGATAAGGACGCCGCGCTGCTCGCGCTGCCGCCGCCACATGGCATACACTCCAGGGAAAAAGAGCAGCAGGAATGGCGAAGTGACGAATATGCCCCGAATCGGGCTGAATGTGAGGCCGTAGTAGCGTTCGAGCGTGGGATGGGTCAGGCTGAGAAACCCTTCCTGATGCTCCGTCTGCCAGTTGGTCGAATATTCATAGCCTACCGGCAGCGGTGTCTCGAAGGCAGCGTAGTTGTACGCCATAAAGATCAGCCCCAGCGGGATGCCTGCCAGAATCATTCTCCATAGGGCCAGGCGATTGGGCATCTTGATCAGTGCCCAGATGAAGATAATCGCCAGGATCAGCACGATCGGGTATTCGGTGATGACGGCCAGGCTGAACAGCAGGCCGACGACCCACAACCAGTTCAGGCTGGCTTTTTCGTAGACGATGCGCCAGAGCAGGTAGAAGCCGACAAACGCTCCAAAGGCTGCCATCTGGTGCTGGTACAGCGCCATGCTGTAGGGGAAGGCCATCGTGCCCAGGCCATAGGCCAGCGCCAGGATAAATGCATAACCATCTTTGGTGGCGAACCGGGCCGCAAACAGAAATACCACGACCCCCAGGAATGCCGAGGGGATCGACACTGCAAAGAAGGTGATAAAGGTCAGTGCCATGCCCTGGTAAACCGCATCAGCGCGGATGCCCTGACCTTCCGGGTTGAGGGTGTCGCTGAAGTTGCCGGGCAGATTACCGCTGACAATAAAGTGTTCGATGGGTGGTAAGGCTGCGATGGTCTTGAATGCTATGTAAAACGGCAGCGCCACCAGCGAGGGGCCAAGCGACTTGTCCGTAAAGTAATGGCCGTCTTCGCATGGGGTATCGCCGCTGTAATCGCGCCCGGCAAAACAGGCTTTATCGCCGGTGTTTTCGTGATAGGCGTCGATATTCAGGACGCCCTGATCGCCGAAGGCGTAGACCAGGTCCGCCCGCGAATTCGCTCCCCAATCCGCCCAGCGCGGCATAAAGTAACCGTAACAGATCACCAGGATCACAAACAGGGTGACTGCGTATGTCCTTCGAGATGCGTGTGTAATCGCCATGAAATCCCCATCCACGCCAGTTTGATTCGCATACACGGTAGTGCGAGAGCCTTTCAAAGAAATAAAGCAAGGATCGAACGAATTTTTAGTATTTCCTGCTTGGTTGATAGAATGATTTGCGACTTCTGGCCTACAATGAGAAACAGCACAGCGAACCGATGATGGGAAGACTGCACGATGGCCGAGCAGCCAAAGACACCGCTCATCCTGGTGGTCGATGACGACTGGATGAATCGGGAAGTGATCGAAGCCCACCTGCATACAGCCGGATACGACGTGGCGGTGGCACACAGCGGCGAGCAGGCGCTGGAAAGTGCCGGTCAAACGCCGCCGGACCTGATTCTGCTGGATGTGCGCCTGCAAGGTTTAAGTGGTTATGCGGTTTGCCAGCAGCTCAAGGTACGGGCCGCGACCCACTCGACGCCGGTGATGATGATTTCGGCGCTGGAGGGTGACCCGGAACAACGCAGGGCGATTGAGGCCGGGGCGGATGACTTTATCACCAAGCCATTTAGCGCGCTGGTGCTGCTGACCCGCGTGCGCAACCTGCTGCGGCTGAAGGCGCTGGAGGATGCGGCCCAGGTGCGCGACCGGCGTCTGCGGCAGGTGCTGTGTCGCTATGTGGATGATGAACTGGCCGACCAGATACTGGCGGATCTGAGCGTTTTCTAACCCGCGTGATGCGCTTCTCTGTGCATTCCCTGAGAAAACCACCGCTTGACCGCCGCCAGGATTGGCGTTCTGGAAAATTGCTGGTAAAACAGCAGCCAACCTGTAATTGGTTGGACTTTTAGTGGATGCGCCAAACTTCATCACCAGCCTGGCTTGTGTTTTTGATCGCGGTCGCGGTGATCTTTGGCGCTTATTATGTCTGGCAGGGCTTTCGAAGCTACCTCCAGACGGGCGGCCTGGGGATTGCCGAGGCGACCGAACGCGCAGAGATTATCGCCACGGCAACTGCCAACAGCGTCCAGAATCTGCCGGCTGTCACGCAGCGTTCGGTCCCGACTTTTACGCCTATTCCAGCGTGCAAGGAATTCGTCGTGTCGGTGCCCAGCGCGATTGTGCGCGAGAGCGCCAGCACGTCCGCGCCAATCGTCACCAGTTGGTCTCAGGGGACACGGGTGTGTATGATCGACCGCGCGCCGGGCAATACCGAGTGGTATCTCGTCGATGGCAATCCGCAGACGCGGCGCATCGAGTTTGCCTATATGCACGAATCGGTGATTGAGGCAGTTGAACCGACGCTGACTCCCAGCCGCACCCCGACGCCGCTCTCGACCGTCACGCCCGTGCCAACGCTGACTCCCAGCCGCACGCCCACGCCGCAGCCGACTGCAACCATAAACCCACGTTCGACCGCGACACCCAGCCTGACGCCTTCACGGACTCCCACCGACACGCCGACGCCGACCACCAGTTTTCGCAGCGCCTAACGGCGGTGACGGGCCAGGCGAAGCGGGCGACCGGTCAATATTGGGAAAACCTGATGGAGACCATAAAAAACCACCGTCGCCGCGGCCAATCGCAGCAGTGCTCCACCGAGGATCACAGCGGACAGGTTTACCCCGGCATTCGCCAGGTTGCTGCCGATTAAGGGACCGCAGAAGGATGCCAGGGAGATGATCTGCATATAGAGGGTGGTGACGCGTGGTTCCGGCGACGTCTTTTCGCTGAAATAACCAAACAGTCCGATGCCCGCCCCAGTCCAGGATGCGCCGCCGATCGCCGCCGCCAGCAGGGTGACATACAGCGACGGGGCCAGGGCGAGGACGCAGGCGCTGACCGTTGTGCCGAC
>JAIOHO010000692.1 GCA_019912905.1 Anaerolineae bacterium | reverse complement strand
CAACTGCTGCTGATGACCTGGCACGACAGCAACCACATCGCGCAGATCGTCAAAATTCTGAACGAGCGGAAGTCATAGCGCGGGCAGGTCGGCCAGTCCGTCGCGCAGCGCGTCGAGATAGGATTGCAGGATAACGCGGGCGGCCAGGTCGTCGATGGGGTCAGTCGGTTTGCGGCGCTTGCTGCGGGCCAGTTCGCGGGCGTCGGCGCTGGACAACTGCTCGTCCCACAGCACGATCGGCAGGGGAGTGGTTTCCGCCAACAGTGCGACCCAGTTTTTGACCGTGTCTGCCTGCGAATACTGCCCTGGGTGAGCCTCGTAGTTGGTGGGCGCGCCGACGATGATCGCTTCGATGTGCTCCTGCCGGATGATCTGACCGAGGCGGGCAAAATCCTCGGTTTTCGAGGCGCGTTTGAGGATGGTCAATTCGCGGGCGATGAGGCCGGACGCATCCGATACCGCCAGTCCGATCCGCTTCGTGCCATGATCGATGCCGAGAAACCTCACGCCGTGGGTTCCGCGACGATCAGATTGATGCGGAAGGGCAGCAGCGGCATTCGCCCGAACCAATCTGGCGAGAGCGTGATCTGCGGGGCGGTGTTCTCCAGCAGATCGAGTTCACCCTGCATGTACGTGGCGGCCTCCTGGACAGTCATCCCGGCGATGCGTCCGCGCAGGAATTCGGTGTCGATCTGCCCAACGACGAGACCAGTCCCTTCCAGTGTGAACGCTACCTGCCCATTCTGAAAGATATTGTTTACCGGCCCACGGGTGTAGACCAGCGTTTCCGGCAGGATTTCGCGCCCGCGCGGAATCTGCCCGGCGATGTTCGCGAAGGCAATCTGCTGGCCGAATTGCTCGTCGATGGCCGTCGCTTCGACCACAGCGCGCATCGTCAGGGTGAGGGTATCGGCGGCGTCGCCCGGCTGGGCGCTGAAGGTGGTCCAATCGCTGCGTTCCTCGGCGATGTGGACGGTTTCCAGAATCAGAAACTGCGTGTCTTCCAGGCGCGGCAGCATCTCGACATAGGCGCGCGACTGCAACTGCTGCCGAACCACCGCCAGCAGGCGATCCTGGTCATCCTGAGTGACGGCGGCCAGAGATTGGCTGGCTCCACCAAAGGTCGGGTTGATGTTGCGGACCGTGACACGGTTGGCAAGATCGCCCACGATGGTGTTTACCAGGCCGCTGGGCACGTTGCCGATGTCGCCAGCAGAGGCGGGCAGCGCTTCGATAGGAATTTCGATCTGCTGGCCGACCCCGGCGGGCACGGTGGCCGCCTCGGTCGTATGGAAGAGGATGGGAGTCCCGGCGCTGGTGCTCAGATTTGTGCCTGCTGGAATAGCGACATCGCTGCTCGTCTGATTGACGAAGACGACGGACCCCTGGGCGGGCACATCCGCCAGCCGCTGCTGGCCGCTGGTTTGGATTGTTCCGGTTTCTTCGATAGTGACGCTCAGCAGCGTGGCTGGAATGATCGCGTTTTCAATATCGACGCCGCGTGCATTCAGATCTGCCGTAACGGGCACTTCGACATCGACGCGGTTTTGCGCCGGAATCAGTACGACGGTCGCGCCGGGCAGCAGAATATAGGCCAGGGCGAAGACCGCACCTGCCACGACCGCCAGCAGCAGCAGGCGCATCAACAAACGGCGCAGCAGCGGTTCGCGCTCGGTTTCGCCGCGCACCCGGCTTGCCACTGACATCAGCTCATCGGGATCCGGTGTGTCTTTTTTAGGCCGCCACAGCCGGTTGGAAAAGACCCCGGTCCGCCCCCGTTTCCAGCGTGCTCGTTCGCTGGCCCCGATCGTTTCAAAGGTGCTGATATTGAGTTCGCTGGCGTGGCGAATCACTTGCGGATCGTGCGTCACCAGCGCCAGTCGGATTCCCCGGCGCAGAGCGTCGCGCTGAATCAAGACGAGATCCAGCTTGCGCATCAGGACCGTGCCTTTTTCCGGCCAGATCAGGAGCACCTGCTTGCGATGATGAAACGAGAGGCGATCGCGCACCGAAGGGACGTCATCGCCTTCTTCAAGCTGGATAAACTCCGGTCTTTCCGGCATGATGATTCGGCTACTGTCCGATCATCTGGCGCGCATGTTCGAGCGCGGCGGGCAGTTGATCCGCATCCTTGCCCCCGGCCTGAGCCAGATTGGGCCGTCCGCCGCCGCCGCCGCCGACTTTCGCCGCCATCCCTTTGACCAGATTGCCCGCGTGCAGGCCCTTCTTGGTCAGGTCGTCGGTCACGGCCACCAGCAGCTGCGGGCGGTCATCAACGACCGTGCCCAGCACCAGCACGCCGCTGTCCACTTTGTTGCGGAACCAGTCCGACATTTCCCGCAGGTTGTCCATCGTTACATCATCGACCCTGGCGATGAGCGCCGACACACCATTAATACGCTCCATACCATCCATCAGCCGGTTGAAATTGGTGCGGGCCACCTCGCGGCGCAGACTGGCAAGTTCTTTTTTGCTGGCTGCCAGTTCTTCCTGGAGGGTGTCGATGCGCTCCGCAGTGTGTTCCGGCGTGGTGCCCAGGTGCTGGGCGATCTCGTTCAACGTATGCAGATGATCCTGCACATACTGCTGTGCGGCGTGGCCGGTCAGCGCTTCCACACGGCGGATGCCTGCACTGACGCTGCCTTCACTGACGATGACCATCTGGCCGATCTCCGCCGTTTCTTTGACGTGCACACCACCGCAGAGTTCGTAACTGTAGCGCGCACCGTTCTCGATAATGATGGTGCGTACACGGTCACCATATTTTTCGCCAAACAGGGCCATCGCACCTTCCTGACGGGCCTGCGCCAGCGATTTTTCTTCGGATCGCACCGGGTAATTCGCCAGGATCACGTCGTTGACTTCCGCCGCAATGAGCCGCATTTCTTCGGGTGTGACTTTGCCATCGTGGGCGAAGTCGAAGCGCAGGCGATCCGGCGCAACCAGGGACCCGCGCTGCTGGACGTGTGTGCCCAGGTGATGGCGCAGCGCCGCGTGCAGCAGGTGTGTCGCAGTGTGGTTGCGGGTGATGTCCGCCCGCCGCCGGACATCGACTTCCGCGCGGACGGAGTTGCCTTCGCGTGGCGTCCCCTCCACTACTTCGCCGACATGGACAATCAGCCCTCCGACCGGGCGCTGCATGTCCTCGACTTCGATGACCCACCCTGCGCCGGCGAGCAGGCCGGTATCGCTCACCTGACCGCCCGCCTCGACGTAAAACGACGTGCGCTCGACGATGACTTCGACTTTGTCTCCGACAATGGCGCTTTCGATGCGCTGGCCGTCACGCACCAGGGCAAGCACCTGGGTCTCGACCTGTGATGGGCCGTAGGGTTCGTAGCGGACTCCGCTGTCGCTCAGTTGGCCGCTGCTTTTCAGATCGTTCAGCACGGCGCTGTAAGTCTCGGCGCTGGCGATGACGCCCATCGCCTGGCCGCCGCCGCTGACCTCGGAATGGAGGGCTTCCTGCGCCTGGAAACCAGCCAGATCGACGCTGAAGTCATGCTCCTCGGCAATATCGCGGATGACCTCCAGCGGCAGGCCAAGTGTGGCTTTGAGATAAAACGCCTGCGCGCCGGGCAGTTCATGCGTGCCCTGCTGCTCCAGATCGGCCAGCATGCTTTCGAGTTCACTCAGGCCGCGATCCAGCGTGCGCCGGAAGCGAACCTCTTCCTGGGTGATGACTTTCTTAATGGCGGCGGCGCGTTCCACCAGTTCAGTGTAATGCCCGCCCATGATGTCGATGACGGAGTCGGCCACCTGCCCCAGGAACGGCTCCTGAAAGCCGAGTTTGCTGCCAAACCGGGCGGCGCGACGGATCACCAGGCGGCAGACCGAATCGCGGCCTTTTGCCCCTGGCAGCACGCCATCCGCAATCAGAAAGACGGCGGCGCGCAGATGGTCGGCAATCACGCGGTAAGGCACGATATTGGCATCGCGTTCGGC
>JAIOHO010000691.1 GCA_019912905.1 Anaerolineae bacterium | reverse complement strand
GATTACCGTTATGCGCGCTGGCGGGCGCAGTCGGGGCGGAACTGGTGGTGGCTCAGCCTGTTCAAGGTGAACCTGCTGCAAGGCCTGGTGCTGTGGATCGTCGCGGTGCCGCTGATCGTGACCCTGCACAGCCCGACGCCGGACTCGCTGACCGGCCTGGATTTTCTCGGCGCGGTCCTATGGACGATTGGCTTCGTTTTCGAAGCGGTGGGCGACTGGCAGCTAGCCCGCTTCAAGGCGGACCCGGCACATCAGGGGCAGGTGCTGGATCGCGGTCTGTGGCGTTACACGCGGCATCCCAATTACTTTGGCGATGCGCTGGTGTGGTGGGGCTTCTATAGTTTCGCGCTGGCCGTGGGTGGCGCATGGACAATCTTCAGCCCGGCGCTGATGACGTTCCTGCTGGTGCGTGTGTCCGGAGTCGCCATGCTGGAACAAGACCTGACGAACTCCAAGCCACAGTACCACGATTATATCCGGCGGACGAGCGCCTTCTTTCCGCTGCCCCCGCGCGATTAGTCCGGCGACCAGACATAGAATGCAATTGACGTGATTTCCCGAAAGCCGAGCTTCAGGCAGATCGGGGCCGACGTGTTCCGGTCTGACTGCATCGCCGCAGCCTGAATACCATCCTGCTGTGCATCCCGCAGGCGCACTGCCATCAGCGCAGTGTAGATTCCCTGGCCGCGAAATGCGTCGAGTGTGGCTGCACCCTGAAGCGCCACGATCGGTCTGGTCGGCCAGTAATACATGCTGGCGACGGCCACCGGTTTTGCCTCCCCCTCGACAAATGCCAGGTAATTATGTCCCCCCAGCAGCGTGATCGCATCGGTGATCAGATGCGCCATCGGCTCAGGGCAGGGATACGCCTGCGTGTACAGGCGCACCACATTATGGCGATCCGCCTCCACAGCCCGCCGCACGCTCACTTTCGGGTTGGTGTCGATGCGGATCGACAGGTCATCGAGGACAAGTCCGGCGATCTCACCGACCTTGTTCAGCCCGGCGCGACCCAGGCGCTCACCCAGGTCCGGTGGCGTGCTGGACTCATCGACAAACCAGCCAAAGGTTTCCCGCCGGGGCATAAACACGGCGCAAACCTGCTGGATCATCGCATCGGCATGATCAGTATCTGATCGGGCAGCCCCAATCAGATTGGTGAGCGGGTGCGCGACGGGCGGTGTGCGGCGCGCACGAACACCCGGTATATCCAGCACTTCGATTTTGCCGGGGATGGCGGGCAGAGCGAGCATGCTTTGTTCTACCACTTCGAGCAAATCCACTGGATCCATCGCTGCTTCCTTCCAATTCGGACCACATGAAACCGCCCGGGCTGATGCGCTTGGCGCGTATCTCAGAGTTGTAGTGACAGCAAGAATGGGATCGGCAGGACAGATGCTACTGCAATCCAGGCAAAGCGGCAAACTGTGCGATCAGGAAGCCTGGGGCAGCAGATAAGGGATAGAGTCAGGCACCGGGGTCAGCAGATAGACATCGACCCAGCGCGACCACGAAACAAAATTGTCGTCATCGTAGCCGAGGTCGATGAACAGCGGGCGGTACAGCGGGCCGGTATCGGCCATTTTGCCGATGCCATAGCCGGGGACATAGACTTCGGAGCGGTAAGGGACGATGTCCGGGTTGGAGGCGACGATACCTTTGCGCAGCGTCTCCCCGATCGCGGTGCGCGCATCCCCACCCAGCGCCGCCGGGTGATAACTGGTGGCGTACATGCGGATGCGCCGCCAATACTGGCGCGGGCCATCCGGGGTGTCGATGCTGCGCAGGACGATATTCGTGCCGTAGGTAATGACCTGATTGCGGACTTCCTGGGCCACGATCTCAGCAATCGGTTCGCGGCTGACTTCGACGCCGTTTTCGTAGCGCACGCGAATCGAGGTCTGGATGAGACCGGCCTGCCCGGTCTGGGCCGTCTGCCGCTGGTCGATTTCCAGGGCGGGGTCCGCCTGGAAGATCGTCTCATAGTCCTGGGTGCGTTCTTCGGTGATGACGTCCTCCGTCACACGAATGACGCGAATGCGAATTCCGGGGATCAGCGGCGTATTTTCCGCCGGGATGGTGTAGTCCTGCCCGACCAGTGCCAGCCCGGATTCAGCCAGCGCATCCGCGACGGTCAGGCCGCGCACCCGGGTTTCGACCACGGTGCCGTCGGCGATGATCGACAGCGGTTGGCCGCGCGTGATGGTAATGGTCATATCCGGCATGACCGGCGTATCGAGATCGGGCGTCACCTGATCGGCGAGGTAGAGCGTGATTCCGGCGTCGAACAGCGCTTCGCCCACCGTCAGGCTGGTGGTTTCGATCGTTACGGTCCGGTCGTCATCGGCCACCTGAATCGGCATGGTACGGCGCAGGCTGATGCGGGTGACGGGCACCGGCCAGTTGGCAAGCTGGGTCGGGTCAGTGCGGGTGCCATCTACCAGCAGGATGTCGAGCGGGCTGACGGTGATTCCGGCGCTTTCGAGGATGGCGGCGGGGTTGGTCAGCGGCGTGCGGTAGATCTGCGATTGGCCGTCGATCGTCAGGGTCACGCTGCGGGCTTTGGTGATGCGCACGGTCAGGTTGTCAGTCAGGCGGCTGGTGAGGGCAGGCGACACCGTATCACCCTCAAACAGGATGATACCGCGTTCGGCCAACAGGTTCGCGACAGTACGGGCGCGGGTCACAGCGGTCTGCGATTGGCCGTTGACCAAGACCGTGATGTTTTTTTCCGCGCGTGAGCCAGGCAGCAGCAGAATCGCCCCGGCCAGCAGCGCGATTAAGACCATCCCGCCCAGAATCGCCAGAATGCCGAGTGGCAGATAGCGTTCCCACGACGCAGCGCGAGTGGGGTGGGGTTGAGGGCTTCGGCTCAAAATCTCTTCCGCACTCACAAACAAAAAGAGATTGTCATGGATTTGCCCAGGCCAGGCTGATCTGCGACACCCAGGAGTGACTCCTTAGTGCTGCTCCCGTCAGGGCCTGACACGCTTCGGAGGTCCTGCCGCGCAGGACCTGGTCTGGACAAACCGATAACAACCTCTATTGTAGCCTATATCGTAGTGGAACATGGCGGCAAAATCAAGACTGTTTGTCGGGCCGGTGTAGCGGCGCAGCGGGGCCTGTGCTATTTTTAGGCGGTGGATTCCGCCCGGAGGATGGGATGACGTCACACGAGTCGAGACAATGGGATGTGCTGGTGGTTGGCGACCTGAACGCCGATCTGATTCTGGCCGGAGAGGTCACGCCGCAGTTCGGCCAGGTCGAAAAACTGATCGACGATGCCACGCTGACGATTGGCGGCTCGGCGGGCATTTTTGCCTGCGGTGCGGCGCGGCTGGGGCTGCGCGTGGGTTTCGTCGGCAAAGTCGGGGCGGATGGCTTCGGGCGCTGGATGATCGAGGCACTGTCCGAGCGTGGCATCGACACTTCCGGCATTGTGATGGACCCGGCGATCAAGACCGGCCTGACGGTCATCCTGTCGCGTGGCAATGACCGGGCGCTGCTGACCTATTCCGGGTCCATCGCGGCGCTGCGCTTCGACGACATCGACCTGAGATTGCTGCCACAGACGCGGCACCTGCACCTGGGCAGTTATTTTCTGCTGGATGCGCTGCGGCCCGACGTGCCTGCCCTGTTCGAGGCGGCCCATGCGCAGGGGGTGACGGTGTCGCTGGATACCAATTATGACCCGCTGGAGCAGTGGAACGGCGGCCTGAGCGCGGCGCTGGATCATGTGGATGTGTTCCTCCCCAATGAAACCGAACTGTGCGCCATTGCTGGTCTGACGGACGTGGAATCCGCTTTGGCCGCATTAAGCACCCAGACCCCGCTGGTCGTCGTCAAGCGCGGCGCAGCAGGCGCGATGGCCCGGCAGGGAGACAGGATAATCTGCGCCGGGTCTGTGCCCGTGAATGCGATCGACAGCACTGGCGCGGGCGATTCGTTTGACGCTGGATTTGTTTCTGGCTATCTGGCGGGCTGGCCGCTGGAACGGACGCTGCGCCTGGCCTGTGCCTGCGGCGCGCTGTCCACGCGAGCTGCCGGGGGTACCGGCGCGCAGCCCACTTTGGCCGAAGCTGAAGCAGTCCTGAGCGATTGGTAAATTGGCGGTATAGCAGTATAAAGGAGCGTGCAGCATGGAGGTATGGGAAGCTATTCGCAAGAAACGCGCCGTGCGGGACTTCAAACCGGAGCCGCTGCAAGAAGCCCACATCCGCCGCATTCTGGATGCCGGGCGGCGCTCGCAGAGTTCGAAGAACAGCCAGCCCTGGCAGTTCATCGCCATCCAGAACCACGACACCCTGGAGCAGTTGTCCAAGACGGGCAATTTTCTCACCCATGTGGCCGGAGCCGCGCTGTGCGTGGTCATCTGCGTGCCAGAGCCGAACGACCGCACACTCTGGCATTTCTTCGATACCGGGCAGAGCGCTGCCTATATGCAGTTGGCGGCACTGGAAGTTGGGGTGGGGTCGTGCCTGGGGACGATTTACGAGCCGGATACGGTGCGGCAGCTGCTGGGCTTCCCGGCTGACTTACAGGCCCGCAT
This sequence comes from Anaerolineae bacterium, assembly GCA_019912905.1. Taxonomy (GTDB): domain Bacteria; phylum Chloroflexota; class Anaerolineae; order Aggregatilineales; family Phototrophicaceae. The sequence goes on along the minus strand of JAIOHO010000691.1, from coordinate 2,792 downwards.
CCTGATCTCGTTTGGCTACCCTGCTGACCAACCGGAACGCCCGCCGCGCAAGGAAGGCCGCCGGACCTGGGATGACGTCATCCACCTGGAGCATTGGTAAAACACTCAAGAAATAAAAACTGGGCGGCGTGTCCCGTTTTTTGTCGGATGTGGGTGGATCAAGTACACGCTTATTGTTTCGTTACAACGCAGAGGAAGCGCCTATGGACATCTGGGAAGGCATACGAACCAAACATTCGATTCGGGCGTTCGCGCAGACGCCGATTGCCGAGGGTGAGGCGCGTCAGATCCTGGATGCGGGACGGCGCGCGCCCAGTGGATTCAATGCGCAGCCCTGGTACTTCATCGCCGTGCGTGACCGCGCCATGCTGCACGAGCTTTCGACCATAGGACGGTCGACGCGGCATGTGGCCGGGGCCGCGCTGTGCGTGCTGATTCTCAGCCCGGACCGGGAAACGAACTTCTGGCGCAATTTATTCGATGCGGGTCAGGCCGCCACCTATTTGATGCTGGCGGCTCATGAACTGGGCATCGCCTCCTGTCCGGGGACAGTCTACGAGCCGGTTCGAGCGCGCGATCTGCTCGGTTTCCCCGACGATTGGAAGCCCTATATCCTGATCTCATTTGGCTATCCCGATCCTGCTGATCCGCGGCTTGGCACAGGCAAGGGCGGGCGCAAGCCATTTGAGGAGGTAGTCCGCTGGGAAAAGTGGTGAGGGGCGTCGGAATACGCCCCCCATTCGTCATGCGGCCTGGGCTGCCGGCTGGCGGAACCAGGCGATGGTCGTGCGCAGCGCTTCGCTCAGCGGGGTGGCGTGGTCGCCAAAGGCACGCACATACTTGCTGTGGTCGAGCACGAAGGGCTGCTCAAATTCGTAGAGCATCTCCCAGATTTCGGCCACGTTGCGGTCGAACAAACCCATCAGGCGCAGCAGCGGTCGGGGTACGATCTGAATTCTGGGTGGCTGGCCGAGTTCACGGAAGATCATTTCCACGATCTGGCGGGTCGTGACGGTCGGCGGGCTGGGAATATGCCAGGCCTGGCCGAGGGCTTCCTCGCGTTCGCCCAATGTCACCAGCGCTTTGCCGATGTCAGGCACATAGGAATAGGTGTGCGGCATGTCAATGTGGCCGATGACCTGGGCGGATTTGTCGGTGAGCGCCCGCCCGATGACCAGATTCCCCAGGGGAGACTGGTCGGATGACCGTGGCCCGAAGAAATCCGACGCGCGTCCGATGGCGACCTTCACCCGCCCCTGCTCGTGGGCTTCGATCAGCGCGCGCGACATCGCGGCGCGCACCCGACCCTTGCGCGTATGGGGGACATACGGCAGGTCTTCGGTGATGGGCTGGCCGTGAGGGTCGCCGTACATATAGAGATTCTCCATGACCACCAGCCTGGCCCCGGCAGCTGCCGCGCCTTCCAGCACCCCGGCCTGGAGCTTCGGGAAAAGTTCCGGCCACAGGTAATAAGCCGGATTGAGGGCGTTGTAGACCACGCTGGCCCCTTCCGCTGCCTTCCGCGCGAACGCCAGGTCAGCCGCATCCCCGGCCATCAGTTCGACCCCGGCAGGCAGATTTGCGCGCCCACTGCGGTTGATCATCCGCACCCGTTTGTGCCGGGCCACCAGTTCGTCCATGATCGCCAGGCCGACCGCGCCCGTTCCGAAAATGACATGAAGGTCGCTCACTGCTGGGTCTCCTGGAGGCTGAACCGGCTGATGCGTCCATCTTGCAACTGGGTTTCACCGGTTTCGAGCAGTTCTTTCAGCTTGCCGAGATTTTCGGCGACGGCGGCGCGGATTTTCCCCACGCCCAATCCTTCCAGAATGGGGAGCAGGCCCGTTTCCAGCGTCCAGTAGTCGGTGATGCGGGTGCCGTTGGGCAGCGGCTCGAAGCGCATCCTCCGCTCGAAGGCCGGTTTGGAACCCGGCAGCGTTTTCATGGTGACGACCTGATTGGCCTCATATTCGCTAATCTCGTAGGTCTGCTCGTCGTTCTGGCGCACCTGATGATAGCGTGCCCCCACCTTGGGTGTCTTGCCGGTGACCTGCTGGACCTCCACCACGTAATAGTTCCACCTGGGAATTTGGATCGGGTCGGTCGCGAAGGCGAACACGGTCGCTATGGGCTGCTGGATGTCGATGGTATTCTCAAACGTAATCATGCGAAAACCTCCTCGTGTTGGGTCTGAATGATCTGACGATGAGCCAGCCGCACCGCTGAGTCGGGATCATGGCTGGGCAGATAGACGGTGGGATGCGATTGAACGTAGGCCAGGGTGCGCGCCAGGGTCTGAGCCGCTGCCTGTGGATCGGGTGCGACGCCATCCACCACCTGGTCGAGCATCGTTTGCTGCGTGTAGGAAATATCCCCGGCGATCAGGATGCGGTGGGGACCTTCTTCGAGGATTACGGCCATCTGCCCCGGCGTATGACCGGCAGCGGGCACCAGATGGACATCACCGGCCCGAGTGAGCGTGAAGCTGTTTGGGAAGGAGCCGACGGCAGGATCGGAGAATTCGACCAGCGTTGGCAAAAACCAGTGCGGCCAGCGCTGCGGCAGGTAGCCGCTCAAGCGCCCGTTCAGCCCCGATGCAGCCCGATATTCTGCGGGTGTGACCAGGATTTCCGCCTCGGGGAAGTGGTGCAGGCCCCCGGCATGATCGGTGTGCAGGTGAGTCAGCACCAGCCAGCGCACATCGCGCGGTTCGATTCCGATCTGGCGCAGCTGCGGGCCGATTTCGTCCTCAGGCTGAACGTGCATCCGAACGCCCATGCGGTAGTAAGGAT
>JAIOHO010000690.1 GCA_019912905.1 Anaerolineae bacterium | reverse complement strand
GCGCTCAAGGATGCGGCCATTGTGACCAGCGGTATTGATTACCGCCGCTGGCACACGAGCGACGGCCAGCTTCGCCATCACATCATTGATCCACGCACCGGCTATTCTGCTCAGACCGATGTGCTTTCCACAACGGTGGTCCATCCCCATGCACCGACTGCCGAGGCTTATGCCAAAGCGGTCCTGCTGCTCGGCGGTCAGGCGGGGTTGGAATGGTTACAGGGTCGCTGGCACGCCGCCGGACTGGTGGTTCGCCAGGACGGTGCAGCGCTGGCGACATCGGATTTTTGCTCACTGATTACTGAAAAGGACGCTCTATGAAACGCCTCTTGTTGTTGGCAACGCTGGTAGCTTCTTTCGCAGTTGGCCTCCCGGCCCTGGCCCAGGGCGAGGGGGTTATTACGCTCAATGATGCGACTCCCGCGGTCGATGTGGTCATTACGCAGCCGGCGGATACGACCGGAACGGTGTCGCTGGATCTGGCCCAGGTGCTGGTTAAGATGACGGACGAAGCCGGGAATACAGTGTTCTATGCTGCCGACCGACGCCTGCATGCGCTGGAATTGAATATTGCGCCCAATACCGGCTCGCATACGCTGACCATCGAACGACTGCCGGGCACGGCTGAAGCCTATGCAAGCATCACCTCACTGCCGGAACTGACGATCCGGGGAAACACGACTCTGGTCGATGGCACGGCAGTGACGCTGAATCAGGAAGCCTCGCTTGCACTCGATGCGGTCAATCCTTCGGGCACGGTGGGGGTCACCATCCCCGCGGATACGACCGGTCTGATTACGGCGACCTTCCCCGGTACAAACGCCTCCACGCGTCTGACCGACTCGACCGGTAACCTGGTGGCCTCCTCAACGGGCGGCCATGTGGATGCGCTCAACGCGCTGCTCGACGGCGGCGATTACCAGTTCACGGTGCGTGGCAACGATTTGCAGGCGAATGCCGTGGCCGGGGTGCGGGCCGTTCTGCCTGAAGCCGCTGGTTTTACCCTGCTCCAGCCGCCCGCCCAACCGGAAGACACGCTGGTCAGCAGCATCGACTGCCAGGCAGCCATCGCGGTCAGTTCTGTAAATCTGCGCAGCGGCCCAGGCACCGGCTACAGCGTCCTCGGTTATGGTTATCGCAATGAAACCTACCCGGTCGGCGGGCACAACCCCGATGATAACTGGATCGTCATCGGAACGGATGCGGGTTCGGCCTGGATCTCAGCCAGCACAGCCCAGTTGAACGGCACCTGCCAGAATCTATCAGTATTCGACATCCCCTTCAAGGAAGCCCAGCCAGCCCAGATCATCATGGCTGAGCCGCAGCAGCCCGCGCAGCCGCAGATCATCACGATCAACAGCGGCGCTTCATCCAGCAGTTCGCGCGGCGGAGACGACCGGAACGAAAACGAACGCGAAGGCCGCGAATCGGACGACGACTAATTTCCATTCATGCGCACGACCTGGGGAAGCCTGGTGCTTCCCCCTTCTATCCGCAGGAGAAATGTTATGACTGTATCGACAAAATGGACCGACCGCCTGGTGATGACGTTCAGCCTGATCG
>JAIOHO010000689.1 GCA_019912905.1 Anaerolineae bacterium | reverse complement strand
GTTGAATATCGACTGGCATAACCGGGTGCCGACCACGGATGTCCGACTGCTGCGGCGCATTGTGCGGGATGCTCAACACCGGGGATATGCGGCAGCGGACACGCTCAAACGCTGGCAGAGTGTACGGCGCGGCGAAAAATGGTACATTTTCCCGTTTCAGGAAAATGCCGATGTGATGTTCAACTCGGCGCTGGTCTATGAACTGGCGGCGCTCAAGCCGCTGGCCGAACCGCTGCTGCTTCAGGTCAAATATGGCACGCCAGAACACATCGAGGCCAACCGTCTGCTGTCCTTTTTGAACTGGGTGCAGCCGCTTACTGCCGAGCAGCAGAGCCACATTCCTGATACGTCACTGCTGCGCGAATTTATCGGCGGTTCCAGTCTCCAGGACTATCATCCTTACCGCCCAGGAGAATAGCAGCGGAGTGGTGACGGTCTGAGTTGCGGTGTAGAATCCCTCGTTAGCGCTATAGTTCAGGGGGAATCCACATGCAGCCGACACCGGGTATTCGTACCTTCGATTCGCGTCACAATGTCCTGGCATTTCCGTTAGGGGGAATTGGCACCGGAAACGTTTCACTCGGCGCGCGCGGTGATCTGCGCGATTGGGAAATCTTTAACCAGCCCGGCAAAGGCAGCACCCTGCCCAATACCTTTTTCGCCATCCGCACCCAGGTAGGCGATCAGGAACCCATCGCGCGCGTGCTGGAAGGTCCGCTCCAGCCGCCCCACACCCTGTCGCACGGCTATCACCCGGCCTCCAATGCAGGGCTTCCGCGATTATCAGGGACTACTTTTTACGGGGAGTATCCCCTTGCCCGCGTAGACTTCGACGCACCGGAAATGCCAGTCGAAGTGCGGCTTGAAGCCTATACGCCGCTGATTCCGCTCAATCCCGAAGATTCGGGCATCCCCTGTGCTATCCTCATCTACCATGTGACCAATTCTGGCTCGGAACCGGTTAAACTGACACTGGTCGGGTCGCTGGCAAATGCGACCGGCGAACCACAGACCGATCCCTTCGGCAACCTGAAAGCCAATAAGAGCGGGCAGAACGTCAATGTGTTTCGCGATGATCCCACAATTCGCGGCCTGTCCCTGACGTCAACCGGTATCGAGAGCGGGGAGTTGGCCTACGGCAGCATGAGTCTGGTCACCGATCACCCCCAGGTCACGG
>JAIOHO010000068.1 GCA_019912905.1 Anaerolineae bacterium | reverse complement strand
CTGACCGTCGTGTGACAGCGGTCGCAGTGCCACAGGCGCGTCACTGGCTCGATGCCAGCGGCCTGGGCCACGCGCGCGGGCCAATGCTGCTCCCCGGCATACTGGAATCGGGTGCGGGTGTCGCAGGTCGGGCAGCGTGCGAGGCGATCGGGCGGATGGGTAAGTTTGTGAGTCATTGCCAGCAGCACGATGCTGCCTCCTCTCTTCGTCCGTTTTCATCAGGACGATGTCGAGCGCTGAGTGGTTCCATCTCTATTGTAAAACGGAACCCGCAAATTAATTGTCTGTGCACTGTCAGGAAGTGTAAACGAAACGTCCGTGCCGGGGCCTGACGGCGAATCGGCTGGTGCCCTACGACACCCCGACGACCTGCCGCGCCTGGGTACGCATGCGCAGCCCATAGCGGGGAGCCATCGTAATCAGCGGGTCGATGTCCACCAACTGGTCCGGCAGCAGCGCCAGGCGAAACTGCTGGGCGACTGTCGCCAGGATCAACTGCGCCTCCATCATGGCGAAGCTGTTGCCAATACACACCCGCGGCCCGCCCCCGAACGGGAAATAGGCATAGCGCGGGATGCGCTTTTCCTGTTCCGGGCTGAAACGGTTGGGGTCGAAACGCAGTGGGTCCTCGAAATAACGCGGGCTGCGATGCACGGCGTAGGGAGCCAGGAAGATATAACCGCCCTTCGGGATGCGATAGCCGTCGATCTCGACCTCAGCCTCAGCCTGACGCGCGTTCAACACCCAGGCCGGGGGATACAGGCGCAGCGATTCCTTCAGGATCATGGCCGTATAGGGCAGGTTCGGCAGATCCGACAGCATGGCGGCGCGTCCGGCCAGCACCACATCGACCTCGGCGTGCAGCCGCGCCTCGACTTCTGGATGCTGCGACAGCAGATACCACGTCCAGGTCAACGCGTTGGAGGTCGTTTCGTGCCCGGCGGCAAACAGCGTCACCGCTTCGTCGCGCACTTCCTGGTCGGTCATGCGTGTGCCGGAGTCATCCTCGGAAAGCAGCAGCATCGACAGCAGGTCGCCTTTGTCGGCGTCGGTCTTGCGCCGTTCGTGGATGATCACGCGGATCACACGGTCGAGCGTTTCAGCCGCCGCCTGCCGCTTCCGGTTGCGTGCCAGCGGGAGCCAGTCCGGGATCGTATTCTGTGTCCGAAAATCCAGCCCGGCGATCTGCTGAAGAGTCTCGATGGCCTCGCCGATGACGCCCGCCTGCCCGGTCACATCGGCAGCAAACAG
>JAIOHO010000688.1 GCA_019912905.1 Anaerolineae bacterium | reverse complement strand
TACTCGCCTGCGGTGCGGCTGCGCCGTGAACTCCAGGCATTTGCCAATCTGCGCCCGACGCGCTATCTGCCCGTTCCCACGGCCCGCGAAGGCGTGGATCTGGTGATCGTGCGCGAAAATACCGAAGATCTGTACATCGGTCATGAAACGACGACCGACGAAGGCCGGACCGGGGTGGCGCAAAAAGTGATCACGCGTGTCGCCAGTGAGCGTGTCGCCCGCGTGGCGTATGACCTGGCGGTGCGCACAGGCCGCGAGAAGGTGACCATCGTTCATAAAGCCAATGTGATGCCCCAATCAGACGGCCTGTTCCGACGAGTTGCGCTGGAAGTCGCAACCGATTATCCTGATGTCATCACGGATGAACTGCTGGTCGATACTGCCGCTTACTGGATGGTTAAAGACCCGACTCGTTACGATGTGGTGCTGACTCCGAACCTGTATGGCGACATTCTGTCAGACATGGCCGCCGCCTGGGGGGGTGGCCTGGGGTTGTCCCCGTCGTGCAGCGTGGGCGACGGCATCGCCATGGCCGAGCCGGTTCATGGTTCTGCACCGGACATCGCGGGCCGCGGGATCGCCAACCCGACCGCCGCAATTTTGAGTATTGCTATGCTGCTGCGCCATCACTGGCAGCGGCTGGAGGCCGCGCAGCAGGTCGAAGATGCCGTGTACGCCACTTTGCTGCAAGGCGATCATACCGCCGACATCAGCATTGAGGGTGCTATTTCAACAGAGGAGTTTACTCAGCATATCATGGCGTACCTGAGCTAATCTATTTATTTCTGAGACTTTCAAATGAGCACCATCCTGGTGATCGACAGCAACGAAAGTATATTAGCGCTGCTTGAAATCATTCTGCTGCGCGCGAATTATCGTGTGGTCATTGCCAGGACCGGTGCGGATGGTGTGACCACCGCGCGGACCGCTCAACCCGGTGCCATCATCATGAGCGAAAACCTTCAGATGGCTTCGCCCGAGGACATTTGTTTGCAGCTCAAAATGGACCCGGAGACCGCGCACATTCCACTGATTCTGGCGATCACGGCCAATGTGAGGGATGCGCAGGGTTATGCGCGCCTTAAAGGAGCCGACGCCGTCCTCCAGCAGCCCTTCCGCGCCAACGATGTGTCGCTCGTGCTGGCAAACATGCTGCACCAATGATTTTGCCAAAAGTGTAAATAATTCGGTCGGCCCCTAACTTTAACAGGTGATCCAGCGGAAGCCCTGTACAATACAGTAACGAGGGTTTGGACTTCATCTGTTTTCCGGTCAAAAGGCAGCTTATGCGCACGGTACTTATCATTGATGATGAAGAAGGTTTCCTACAGATTACACAGATTATCTTACGCCGGGCGGGTTATCACACTCTGGTTGCCACCAACGGCTCCGATGGTCTGCAAATGATCTACAGTCATCATCCCGATATCGTGATTCTGGATGATATGATGCCGGGATTAACCGGTGGTGACGTGTGTATGCGGATCAAGAATGACCCGGAAATCAGCAGTATTCCAGTGGTGATGCACAGTGCCGGGGCGAAGATCCGCAATCCTCAGTATATCCGCCAGATCGGAGCGGATGGCGTCCTCTATAAGCCCTCGCTGCCGCATGAAATGATCGAAACGATTGGCCGCTGGCTTTAGCTGCGCTGCCCGGCTTCGCTCTCCGGTTCATCCTCCTGAAAGGCCAGCAGGTCGTCGAGGCTGACTTCCTGCAAGCGATTTTCAGCCAGTGCCGCGCGCAGTTCGTTGCTGATCTCACCATCTTCGCTGAGATGCCGGCGGACGACCCGTGCGGTCGTTTCAAGCCAGCTAAAATGATGGACCGCCAGCAGCAGGCCGTCGGCGCTCACGCGCAGTTCCCAATCGCCATCCATCACATGGGCATCATGCACCGGCAGCCGTGCCGCCGGGGTGATCAGATTGCGCCCGCGTTCGAGTTGATGATGTTCCTCGTGAATAAAAATGGCGTGGCCGTCGGCGTCCACCAGTTCAAAGCGGATGCGTCCCACGGCTTTGGTCGGCAGCCTGAGCTGAACATAGGGCTGAATGTAGTCCACATCGTCGGGAATATCCCGCGTGCGGTAGACCACCGGATACTGGTCGCCTTTGAAGGCCATCACGCCAATGTCGGTCGCCAGCACTCGCACCGTTTCCGGGTCATGCCCGGCGGCTTCGACCGCTTCGAGCGCGTTGCGGTAGATGCGGCGGTGGGTGCCCTCCTCATGATCTTCGATGGGTGCGGGTGGCATATCGATTTCTCGCGCCTGGGCTGCCCCGCCTCCCAGCGTGCGGCGTCCACTTTCGAACTGGCGCACCAGCATAAAAATGCCCGCCAGCACGAGGAAGGTCATAAAGATGTTGCCATCTTCGATGACCGCCGACGCGCCCAGGAACAGCAGAAACAGGCCCAGCATGATTTCTGAAAAACGGCGGTTGTTGCGCATGACCTAGCCCTTGCTCTGCTTCTCCTGACCGCGCATCAGGTCCTCGAAGCTCAACGGAATCTCGCCCGAAGGTGGATCAGCCAGCCGCTCGATCTCCCGGTCGCGCTGGATGATGGAGGGCGATACCGCGAAAGACAGCATCGCAATCGAGGTCGAATCGACGGACACCCGCAGATCCCATTCGCCACCCGTGCGGCCCACGCCAGGGTTGTGGAGCAGCGGCAGATGATGATCGGCCAGGATGTTCATTTCACCATCGCGCAGGTAGGTGCGCATCTCGTGGACGTAACGCTGCTCGCCGTTCTGGTCGATGATCTCGAAGCGGACGAGGGCGTTGCGGTCGGCATCTCCCGGCGGCACGTGCAGCGAGATAAACGGGCGCACGCCATCCTCATCCCCGGAGATGGTGCGGCTCTTGCGCATGACCATCCCCTCCGGGCTGGCCTGCGAGCTGATCAGGCCGATGTCCAGCAGGGTCAGGTTGGTGGCCGCATAACCTCCCAGACGGCGGCGCGCGCGTTCTGCCGCTTCCCGCGCGTCGTTGCTCATCCGCAGGCGGGTCAGCGGCGATGTCGCCATGGTCTCGCGCCAGCGGGCAGGCTGAAATTCCAGCATCGAGGCGACAAATGCCACCGCGAAGACCCCGACCAGGACGGTCATCACTTCGGCGGTGACGGTCCCGGAAATAAACGCGACCCCGATCAATGCGGCCAGGGCACTTAACCAGGCAATATTGCGTTTTCTAATCCGCATAGGTTCTCTCGAAATCGTGACTCATTACGCTTGATGGGCACAACCGGGCAGACAGTGGGACCAAGGCACAGCAATCCACCACCGCCTGCGTACAGCGCTCACTCATTCTTAGTATACGTCAGATTCACCCCCTGGGTTGCGTCACTTTACCGGGTTGGCGGCAACTACACGGGACAGAGCCGCCCATTCTTCCAGCGTCAGCGTTTCTGCCCGGCGGCGCGGGTCGATTCCGGCCTGCTCGATCAGTTCCGCGGCCTGCTGATGGGCCAGGGCCAGTCCGCCGCCGAGGGCGTTTTTGAGCTGCTTGCGCTTCTGGCTGAACCCGGCGCGCACCACCCGGAAGAACATGGCTTCATCGGGCACATCGACCGGCGGCTGTTCGTAAACGTCGATGCGCACCACCGCGCTGTCCACCTCTGGGCGCGGCCAGAAGGCGGCGGGTTTGATGTGATGGACGATGCGCGCGCTGCCGAAGAACTGCACGCTGACCGCCAGCAGGCTCATATCGTTGGGCACTGCCACCAGCCGTTCGGCCACTTCCTGCTGCACCGTCAGCACCAGGCGGCGCGGTCGATGCGGCGCTTCCAGCAGATGGCGCAGGATGGCGCTGGTGATATAGTAGGGCACGTTGGCGACGACGACAAATTCGTCCGGGCGCAGCAGCGCGGCCACATCGACGGTCAGGATGTCCTGATAGATGACCCACACATTCGGGTACGGGCTGAGTTCGTCGTCGAGCACCGGTTTGAGGCGGTCGTCGAGTTCTACCGCAATGACGCGTTTGGCTTCGCGGGCCAGCACCCTGGTCATCGCGCCGGTGCCGGGTCCGATTTCCAGCACGGTATCTGAACGGCTGACGTCGGCCAGGGCGACGATTTTTTCCAGCACACCGGGGTCATGCAGGAAATTCTGTCCCAGGCTTTTTCGGGGTTGAATTTCGTGGTGGTCGAGCAGGGCTTTGGGGTTCATGTCGGCCTCCATTGGGTGTGGATGATTAACAACCCATCATATCATACGCCATCGCCAGTAATATCCTGAGTCGCCCGCCAGGAGCGCGACTCAAAGAGGCGGGTTGCCCCGCCCCTGATGCCTGGTATCGAAGAAAACGCTCTAGCTGCTGACTTCCTGAGTCGCTGCCGGAGCAGGTGGTTGATCTGCGGGCGCGGCAGGAGCCTGTGCGCCGGGCATGCTGGCGCAGTCCCCGTCTTCGGCGACCACGTCCGAGCGCACCCAGGCACCATTTTCCAGGTTCCACCAGATGAAACCATCCGCGCCCTGGGTCTGACCGACGACGGTCATCGAATTCCCGGCGGTCAGTTGGCTCGCGATGCTGAAATTGGTGCCCGGCCCACTGCGCAGGTTGACGTTCGCGCCGCTGATGGTGCAGCCTGCCATCGTTTCAGTCATGGTGGTGTCGGTGCTTTCGCTTCCGGCCAGCGCTTCGAGGGCCAATGGTCCAACCACCACGGCTCCATTAACCATCACCGGGCCATCGGCACCATCCACCGTGCCAAATTCATAGACTCCGGCCTCATTGGTGTCGTAATGCAGCATCGGAAAAACCTGCGTGCCTGCTGCCGCCGGGTCCAGCGAAACGCGGATGCCCGTGTTCTGTCCCGGACGCAGGGGTGCGGTCCCGATGACCGGGCCAGGCGCGCCGTTGTTGTTGGCATGGATCGCCAGCCAGCCGGGGGCGTCGATGAGCGCTGCTGTGACGGTCAGCGAGTCGGCATCCAGTGTGCCCTCGTAAATGATGGAAGGCGCGGCGTTGATCGGGAAGGTCACGACATTACCCGCGACCATCACCGGGCCGTCGGCACCCTCGACCGTGCCAAATTCATAGACTCCGGCCTCGCCGGTATCGACATGCAGCATGGGCCAGAGGATGGCGCTCGGCGCGGTCTGATCCAGCGTCACCTCGACGTTCAGATTGGTGCCTGCCTGGACTGGCGCAAAGCCTGCCACCGGGCCAGGACCCTCGCTGGTGCCGGTATGGATCACCAGCCAGCCATCGACCTCCGCCAGCACGGACTGCGCTAGGACGACCGGGGCCATGTCCATTGCGGGCATGCTGTCGCCGTGCACGGCAATCTGATCGGCCATGCGGACATGCGCTACGGTCCAGATGGGCAGCACGGCCACGCGGCCATTGACGTTGACCGGGCCATCCGCTCCCTGCACGGTGCCGAATTCATAGGTGCCTGCCGTGCCGGTATCGACGTGCAGCATGGGGTACAGCACCGATGTCGGCGTGTTCATATCCAGCGTGACGACGACGTCATGATTCTGCCCGGCCTTCACCTGAGTGTAACCGGCTACTGGTCCCGGCGCGCCATCGACGCTCTGATGCACGACCAGCCAGCCATCGACCTGGGCCACCACCGAGGCGATGGTCACGGTAGTGTCGCTCACCATCTGGTCGTGGGCCGCGATCAGATCGACCTTAAACGATGGCGTGATCACGTTTCCGGCGGCATCGCGCACCGGACCATCCGCGCCTTCCACCGTGCCGAATTCGTAGACTCCCGCTTCACCGGTGTCGGTATGCAGCATGGCAAACAGGGTGGGTGTGACCTGGGCCGTGTCTACAGCGACCTTGATTCGATAATTGGCGCCGGGATTCAGGGCGGCATTGCCGATGACCGGGCCGGGTGCGCCCTGGCCGTTGTCGATGTGGATGACGACCCAGCCGGGTCCTGCGCTGTAGGCGCTGTCGATCAGCACCGTGCCATCCAGCGACACCTGATCGCTGACCGTGACCGAAGGGGTCATCATGTCCTGTGCGGCGGCGGGGATGACCAGCGCCAGCAGCAGCGCAGCCAGTACCAACACGCTTATCCGTTTCATAAGCTTTCCTTTTCTCCTCACCAAAAGTCTTGATCCATGAGTGGATACATCCATGAATACGCCAGCGCCGACCGCATCGGATGCGTTTTGGGGCATTAGAGGCTGATGAGCAGAGGCGTGCAGACATGGTGCCGACAGGTAGGTCGGCCTTTTCAAAGGGGATCTATGGGGTGACGGCGGTCAGGCGTCTTTGAGCAGCGCCAGTGCGTCGTGGTAATACGGAGAGGGCACTGGCCCCTGTAAGATCGGGTCATCCGTGTCCTGCATCCAGCGGTACAGGCGCTGCTTGAGGTCGCGCTCGATGTCGGCGACTTCCGGCTCCCCGGCCAGGTTATGCATCTCTTTCGGGTCTGCCACCAGATCATACAGTTCGACGTGCGGACGATGGCCGATGAGCTGCTCGATCATCAGCGGGTAGAGCGGGCTTTTCTGAATATCACTGGGCACATTGACGGCAAGATCCTGGTCGAGATTGACGATCAGTTTATAGGTGGCCGTGCGAATGCAGCGC
>JAIOHO010000687.1 GCA_019912905.1 Anaerolineae bacterium | reverse complement strand
CCTAATAGAAGTAAAATTCCGGGCCACAGTAAACTCATCGGCTCTTACTCCCACCCCCAGTCACGGCGCGCGACCAAACCAGAGCAGCGACAGCACCCCACCCATCAGCAGGGTCAGAATGCTCATGCCCGCAAACAGCGGCGTGACTTCCATCGGTTCCGGCGTAATGACGAACTGCCGGTTGAGATTGTCATAAATTTCAAGTAATTCTTCTTCGCTTTCGGCATTGAAATAACTGCCGCCGGTCATCTGGGCAATCGCCTGGAGGAGTGTTTCATCAAGCTGGGTAAATACGTTGAAGCCCTCCACGCTGATGACGGTCCCGGCGGCGCTGCCGATCCCAATCGGGTAGATGCGCACACCGCGATCTGCGGCAGCCTGGGCCACCTCCAGGGGGTCGGGTGCATCGGTATTTTCGCCGTCGGTGAGCAGCACGATCACGCCGGAGGTATAGGTTCCTGCGGGTACAGGCGTGGGCGAAGGTGTCGGCTGCGGGGTCAGGTTGCTGTAATAATTGGTCTCTTCGGGCTGTGCTTCGATCACGTCGAGCGAGACGATCATGCCGTTCCCCAGCGAGGTCCCGCGCGCCGGGTTGAGGCGGCGGATCGCAGCCAGAATATCCTCCTGATTGTAGGTCGGCTGCTGGATCGCCAGACCGCTGTCGCTGAAAGCCACCACACCGATGCGCACACTGGGCGGCTGGCGTTCCACAAAGGACCGTGCCGCCATTTTTGCCGCTTCCAGCCGGCTTGGGTCCAGGTCATCCGCCACCATACTGCCCGAAATATCGAACGCCAGGATGACCGTGCCTTCGATGCGCGGCACGCCGACCACCGCCTCGGGCCGGGCCAGGGCGATGATGAGAATGGTCAGGCCTATCAGAAAGAACAGCGGGGGAATGTGCCGACGAACGCCGAAGCGCCGCGCCGCATCGCCGGACGGGAGCATGCTGCTGCCGGCACGAGCGATCAACTGCTGGCGGCGCTGCTGGGTCCACAGATACCAGGCGACCAGAGCCGGAACCAGCACGAGCAGCAGCAGCATGGGAGGCCAGAGAAAGGTCATGAGCAGCCCTAAGACGACCGTCGCTGCCGCTGGCGCAGCGCAGCAAAGCGGACAATGGCGCGGACCAGATCTTCTTCGGTCGAGAGCGACAGGTGGGCCACGCCGGTATGCTTAAAGATTTCTTCCAGCTCTGCTTCCCGCTGGCGGGCGGCGGCGGCAAAACGTGACCGAAAACTGGGATCGTGCGTATCGACGTACAGTTGTTCGCCTGTCTCCGCGTCTTCCATGATGACCAGGCCAATATCCGGCATCTCGATTTCGCGCGGGTCCCACAGGCGAATCGCCAGGACTTCGTGCCGCTGGTTCAGCAGCGCCAGCGGACGCTCCCAGCCCGGTTCACAGATAAAATCGGACACGATGAACACCAGCGAGCGCTGCTTGAGGGTATGCAGGCCGCCGCCCAGTAGCGGTGCCAGATTGGTAAATGGCGCACGCGGCAGGCTCGGCTGTTTGAGCAGATCGTTGACCAACCGCAGCACATGCAGCCGTCCACCTCCCGGCGGAATGGTGCGGTCGATCTGATTGCCGTAAAAGATGGCCCCGACTCGATTGCCATGCCGGGTCAGGAGCCGGGCGAAGGTAGTCACGAAGTCGATGAGCATCGTCCGTTTCAGCACCTGCACGCCGCCGAAGTCGATGGATGGGCTGAGGTCGAGCAGAAACCAGGCCGTAATCTCGCGGTCTTCGGCGTATTTGCGCACATATGGCGAATCCATGCGCGCGGTGACGTTCCAGTCGATGTAGCGAATATCGTCTTCGGGTTGATATTCCCGCAGGTCGGCAAAATCGACCCCGTAGCCATAAAACAGGCTGCGATAATCGCCTTGCAGCAGGCCATCCAGACGGCGAATCACCTGCCAGTCGAGGCGCAGCAGGATGCGCTCAGGTGTTTGTGCGGCTGGCGTATTCATCGAGCGGCACCGAAGGCACTGGGATACGGGCGACGATCTTTTTCAACAGGTCGGCAGCGCTCACGTTGTCGGAAAGCGCTTCGTAGGATAGGACCAGGCGGTGCCGCTCGATGAATACGCCAGCCGCACAAACACCTGAGCGCATCCTGCTGCGCCTCGACTGGCAGGTGATTCGCCGTCTGGATGGCCTGC
>JAIOHO010000686.1 GCA_019912905.1 Anaerolineae bacterium | reverse complement strand
ATCGTAATCGAACGGCTGATGATCGTCATCGTAACGAGTTTCCTGCAGGGCATAGGCGAGGCGGATGCGCCGGCAGACGAAGTACCCATGCGGCGGGATCAACAGCGCTTCAGCCAGTACCTGACTTTCGGCAATGCCGATGAGCATAAAAGGGGGTATATCGAGTGACAGGCGTGCGACCAGTTCCATGCGGGTGGGAACTTCGAGGGGCCGCACGACGTCTGTAATGCGATCGAGTTCACGAAGGCCCCGAAAGCGTGGACCGCGAAAGTTGAGGCGCACCGCTGCGCGGATCGGCGCAGGCCGGACGAGATGATCCGGCAGTGGGGGGAAGGTTGAAACTACCGAGTCCTCAAGGTGCTCATCGAAGGATTTGAGGATTCGTCCGTCCAGCGTCAGCACATGCCGTGCTAAACGATCCTCATCGTAATATTCCTCGACATAGAGGGTGTTTTCGGCGCTGAGGCCCAGAATTTGACCGTCGCCTCCATGCGGCAGGGGGCAGGTGGCAGCCAAATGAAGGCCGGATGTAAAAAAAGAATGAAATTTATGAGCTTCTTTCATGTTGAATGAGTACCGTGTGTTATAATAACCATACGAAATTATGTTCCGTGTGTGCTGTGTCGGGAGAGTTTCATGAGTAAACTAACATCCCGCCCAACCCCAGGCGACTCCAACGAGGCTGAAGGCGTCCCGGAATCGGTTGATTATCCCGATAAGCGTCCGGCGAGCCGCACCGGGGTCGAACCCGCTGTTCGCCTGATCGACCGCCATCATGCGCCCAGCGCAGAAACGGGTCTGACCCCAATGGTGGTGGGGGAAGGCCAGGACGACACGGATACGCAGGATGCGTCGCGCACCACGGCAGAAACTCAAACGTCACCTACCGGGCAGGAAGCCATGTATACGATCAAAGTTCCCTCTGTTCTCATCATCGAGGATAGCACTGAACTGGCAGAAATTATAGAGGCGACGCTCCAGCGGCTGGATATGGTGACGGTGCATGAGACTCACGGCCATCGGGCCTTTTCGCGCTATCAGGAAATTCACCCGGATGTCGTGCTGCTCGACATTGGCTTGCCCGATATGACCGGGTGGAAGCTGCTGGAAAATATGAAAGAGCGGGCCGGGCATAGTCCGATGCCAAAAGTGATCATCATTACGGCTTTTGGTGATCCGGCCAACCGGCTGATCGGCAAGCTTCAGAACGTGCATGAATACCTGATCAAACCCTTTACCGCCGAGGAAGTTGAGCGCGTGGTGCTGAGCGCATTAGGCGGCGCGCGCCAATGACGCGAAAATGGACCCTGGGGGCAGTGTCGTTCGCGGCGCTGCTCTTTTTGATTCTCGGGCAGTCCGCGATTCTGCGGCCTCAGGACGAGTCGCCCGACGCGCCTGATCTGAGTCTGGTCCAGGCCAATCGCCAGCGTGGGCGCTTTGTCCAGGCGTTGTATCAGCTTGACGTGGTGGCCGATCAAGCGGGCTGGTCGGCGGATCGATTGCAGTTGGCCGGGGATATCTGGCGTGATCTGGGGGATCTCACCCGGGCGCTGCCCTACTGGGAAGCCGCCAGTCTTCAGCAGCCGGATGACCGGCTCCTGCGGCGTGTGCTGGCGGAAGCGTATCTGACCATGCAGCGTTGGCCGGATGCGGTGGATCAACTGACCGGGTTGATCCAGGCGGATGCGAACGATGCCTGGGCGCATTTTCAAGTGGGAATGCTGCGCGCAGCGTTTGACCCGCAGGCCGCGGAAGTCGATTTGCAGGCGGCGGTGAATGTGCCTGACTATCATGACCTGGCCGCCGCGCTGCACCGAATCGTGACCGAGCAGAACACGGACCCGTTGATCGGGATGCCGGTCGGGTTGGCACTGGCCGATGCGGGCTACTGGCCCCAGGCTGAACTGGCGTTCCGGCATGCCGCCGATGTCGCCCAGGCATATCCCGAAGCGCTGGCCTATGTCGGTTTGGCACGCGAACAGCAGGGTAAAGACGGCAGCGATTGGATCAAGCGGGCTGTGGCACTCGGACCGCGCAGCGCAGCGGTGCGCTATGTCCAGGGGCTGCACCTGCGCAGCCGGAATGATCTGGATGGCAGCCTCAAAGCGCTGCTCCAGGCGGTAGTGCTGGACCCGGTCAACCCGGCCTATTATGCCGAACTGGGGACCGCCTACAAACTGGTGGGTGATCTGGATAATGCCGAACGCTGGCTGCGCGTCGGGGTGGAGACGTCCAACCAGGACCCGCGTTTTCAACGGCTGCTGGCGCTGTTTTATGCGGAAGAAGTGCCCAACCTGGAATCCGGCCTGTCGGACCTGCAAGTACTGGCGACCGTGATGCCGGATGATCCCGATGTCCAGGCGGGAGTTGCCTGGGGTGTCTACCAGTCCGGCGACCCGGATGCGGCGCTGGCTGCGCTGGATGCCATCCTGCAAGCGGACCCAGCGCATCCCCGCAGCCTGTTTTATAAGGCGCGCATCCTGCTGGAAGCTGGCAACCTGGACGGCGCAGAACCGCTTCTGGAACAACTTGTCGGCCTGGATTCGCCCTTCCAGGCGGATTCCCAGCGTCTGCTGGACGGATTGGAGGCGGCGCGGTGAAGGTGGTCCGGTCACCCTACACCGATGGTTTGGGGCATCACCCCCTGTTTCGCCTCGATGCGCGCCGGGTGACCTGGGTGAGTTCACCGCGGCAGCTGTGGAGCCACTCGCTGCGGATTGTCGCGGGGATTCATGCGGTCAGCTTCCTGGTGTGGGGGCTTCTCACGTTGCTGCTGGTCTCCAATTCCCCATCCATCGACCCGGACAAGATGCTGATTGCCAGTATCAACAGTCTCTACATCCTCGGGCTGCTGACGATCCTGGCGGATGCCATCCTCGATTTTATCTGCCTGCAAACGGCGCTCAAGACGATCTACGGGGAAGTCATTGCGGGTCGGTGGGATTTGCTGCGGCTGACCGCCCTCAATGAATGGGGAATCGTGCGGGCCAAATATGCCGGGGCACGGCTGCGCGTGTGGCGCGCGACGATCGTGGTGGCCGGGATGCGTCTGGCGACTCTCATGATTGGCATATTGATTCTGATGGTGCTGCTCTATGTCCTTTTTGGCGAGAACTCCTTTATCGAAAGCCTGATCGATGGGTTCAGGAATGATCCGCTGAGTGCGCTGCTGGGGGTGGTCACCACCAGCCTGATCGCCCTGGTCTACGCGGTTGAACCGTTCTGGAGAATGCAGGCCATGACCGCCCTGGGCATGGTGCTGTCGGCTCAGTTTCACAGCGCAGCGATGGGGATGCTGGCCGCTGTTGGCGTGATGGTCGCGGTCTGGCTGCTCCAGATCGTGATCGTCATCGCGCTGGTGTTGGGTCTGGGCATGGGGTTGGGGGTGCTGCTGGCTCCATTGCTGGTTGGGGAGGACTCCTTCCTGGCCTCGACTATTTATCTGCTGCTGGCCTGTGGCATTACGACACTAACGATCTACGGCTTCTATGCGCTGCTGCAAACCTGGAGCCTGCGACGGGTAGTGCGGCGCATCGACAAGGCGAACTGAACGTTTACGCTCTGACCGGCCCATGCTAGAATTTGGATGACCTGGCAACGATACAGGACGTGTCTTCTTGCGAAACATCATCCTCCTCCTGGCTCTGGCTGCAACCCTCATCGTTTTGACCAACTTGTCCGCGTTGATGGCCGACTGGCATTACGTCGTGACCGGCGAGCCGGGCGAGGTGCTGTATGCCACCGGTTTCGATGACCGGCTGGATGATTGGGAACGCTATGACGGTCGGCTGTCGGCTCAGATGGCGGACAGCGCGCTGCGCATCGATGTCGGTGCGTCACAGAGTCTGCCGTTTTCGACCAGCCGCTTCTACTTCGGGGATTTTGATCTGACTGTGCGGGCGCGTCCGCTGGCAGGGCCGCTGGACAACGGTTATGGCGTCATCTTTCGCGCTCAGGACTCGCGTAATTATTATGTGTTCCTGATCAGCAGCGATGGTTACTATCAGGTGCGGCGAGCGCTCGACGGCCAGCCGAAGGTGCTGAGCGATTGGATTCCTTCTACACTGATTGTGCAGGGTCTGGATGCGGATAATGAACTGCGTGTCGTGGCGCAGGGGGAGACGTTTCAGTTTTTTGTGAACGGGCAGGCGCTGGAATTGTGTATCCCCGACGATCCCGACGCGGTGAGTACGTATGCTGACCAGTGCATTCAGGGGCAGATGCTGCCGGAACTGGTCGATGATGCCATCGACAGGGGTCAGATCGGGGTGATCGCCCAGGCGCTGGATGAACCGGGCGTGGCCGTCGAATTTGATAATGTCCGGGTGTTCAGTCCAGAAGCCAGTGGTGGTTAGGGCGTCATGAAAGTTCATTTGCGAACCCTGGGGTGCCGCCTCAATCAGAGCGAGATCGACACGATGGCGCGGCAGTTCCAGCAGCAGGGCCACGAAATTGTCGAGGACCCGACTCAGGCCGATTGGTTTGTCGTCAACACCTGCGCGGTGACCCATGAAGCGACCGCCAGCAGCCGTAAGCTGATCCGCGAGCTGGCCCGCGGCAATCGAGATGCTCAGGTGACGGTGACTGGCTGCTACGCGCAGATCGCGCCGGAGGAGATCCGCGTGCTGCCGCAGGTGAGCCGCATCGTGGATAACCTGGACAAGGATCGGCTGGTCGAGCAGGTGACCGGCCTGCCGCTGGAATCGTTCGACCGGGAACCGCTCGAACGTGAGGCAGCCGTTCGCGGGGCGCAGGGCCGCACGCGCGCCTTCGTCAAGGTACAGGATGGCTGTGATAATGCCTGCACCTTCTGTGTAACGACGGTGGCGCGTGGCGCAGGGCGCAGCCGGCCCCTGCACGAGATCGTCGAGGAAATTCAGTACCTCCACACGATTGGCTATCAGGAAGCGGTGCTGACGGGTGTCCACCTGGGCAGTTACGGGCACGACTGGGATGAGGCGCACGCGCTCAGTGGGCTGGTGCGGGCCATTCTGACGGACACGGATATTCCCCGTCTGCGCCTGTCGTCGCTGGAACCCTGGGACCTCTCACCGGAATTTTTTGACCTGTGGGAGAATCCGCGCTTGTGCCGCCATCTGCATCTGCCGCTGCAAAGTGGGTGCGATGCCACCCTCAGGCGGATGCTGCGCCGCACGAATCAGCGCCAGTTCTGTGAACTGGTCGAGGCCGCCCGTGCCCGAATCCCGGACCTCAGCATTACGACCGACATGATTGTGGGGTTTCCGGGCGAGACGGATGAAGAATTCGCCATCAGCGAGGCCTTCGCCAGCGCGATGCAGTTTGCCGGAATGCATGTCTTCCGCTACAGCAAACGGCCCGGTACGGCGGCGGCGCGCATGCGCGGGCACGTCAGCGAGGGGATTAAGAAGATGCGCAGCGCGCGGCTGCGGGCACTGGCGGACGATCTTGAACGTCATTTTGCCGAGCAGTTCACAGGCGAGACACTCGATGTGCTGTGGGAGCAGGTCACCGGCGCGACGGAAGACGGATTTGTCAATGTCGGTTATACTGATAACTACATCCGGGTACGGGCTATCCACCCGCGCGTGCTGTCGAACCACATCATACCAGCGCGGTTGGACGGGTTTATGGAGCAGGCAGTCAGCGCTGTACCCGTGATTGCCTGATGGTTGGAAGCAGGAACCTCATGGAAGACCCCAGACCGAAACTTCAGGAAGCCTTGAAAGAGGCGATGCGTAACAAAGACACGACTCGCCGGGATGTGATTCGTCTGACCCAGAGCGCGATCAAACAGGTGGAGATCGACACCCGCAAGGAACTGAGCGCCGAGGATGTGGTCGGCATCCTGCAAAAAGAGGCGAAATCCCGCCGGGAAAGTATCGACGAGCTGACCGCCGCCGGTCGCGCCGACTCCGCAGCCGAGGCCGAGCGTGAGCTAAAGATTCTGGAAGAATTTATGCCTCAACTGCTTTCGATTGCCGAAATAGAGGCATTGGTGCAGCAGGCAATTGCCGAGACGGGCGCTTCGTCCGCCAAAGACATGGGCAAAGTCATGGGCAAGCT
>JAIOHO010000685.1 GCA_019912905.1 Anaerolineae bacterium | reverse complement strand
GGTTTCGTCAGCGATCACCAGCACTTCGGTCGGTCACGCCAGCAGGTCGATGCCTACCGTACCGAATAACTGGCGCTTGGCTTCGGCGACGTAGGCGTTGCCGGGGCCGACGATCATATCGACCGGGGCGATTTCATCGGTGCCATAGGCCAGTGCTGCCAGGGCCTGGACTCCGCCGAGGATATAAATTTCGTCCGCGCCGCCAAAATGCATGGCCGCGATAGTCGCCGCTGGCAGTTCGCCCCGGATGGGCGGCGTGCAGGCGGCAATACGCTGGACCCCGGCCACGCGCGCGGTGACGATGCTCATGTGGGCCGAGGCGACCATCGGATAGCGCCCGCCGGGCACGTAACAGCCCACCTGATTGACCGGGATGTTCTTGTGCCCCAGAATCACGCCCGGCAGGGTTTCGACCTCGACATCCCGTTGGGCGTCCCGCTGGGCTTGGGCGAAGCGCCGGACCTGCGCCTGGGCGAACTGAATATCGTCGATAGCCTGCTGCGGCAGCGTGGCGATCACCGCCTGAATCTGCTGCTCGGACAGGCGAAACTGCTCTGGCGACCACTGATCGAAACGAGCGGATAACTCGCGCACCGCCTCGCCGCCGCGTTCGCGCACATCGGCCAGAATTGCAGCGACGGTCGCCTGTACTTGGCTGTCCGCCGCCTGCCGATCTGCGGCTGGTTTACCCCGTTTGAAGTAGGTTACGGCCATGGGTGGATCGCTCCCGAACTCAGTAAATCTCGCCCTTCTTAGCTACCGGCGGCGTTGCACCCTGCATCTCGTCCACAATCTGCCTGGCGGCAGCACTCATCAGAGCGGTGTCTGAGGACAGGGTAACAAACTGTGCGCCGCGTTCGACCATCTTGCGCGCATAAGCCGAGGAACCGGTATGGATGCCGATACGGATGTCATGGCGGCGGCAGGCGGCGAAAATCGTATCCAGGGCTTCTAGGAATTCGGCATCTTCGTTGTCCGATCCGCCGACCCCGAACAGGCTCAGGTGCAGGTCATTGGGGCCGATGTAAATGGCGTCCAGGCCGGGCACACTGAGGATCTCGTCCAGATTGTCCATCGCCTGCCTGGTTTCGATCATCGCCATCGTGACGACCGTCTCATTGGCCTTTCCCGCGTAATCCGCCCCGGCATAGATGCGCGCCCGCGTTGGACCGAGGCTGCGGTAGCCGTCCGGGTGATAGCGGCAGGCTCCCACGAAGGCTTCACATTCGGCGCGGGTGTTGACCATCGGGCAGATCACGCCGTAAGCGCCCATATCCAGCGACCGCATGATGGCACCGGGTTCGTTCCAGGGCACGCGCACCATCGGGATCACCCCGGTGGTCGAGATGGCCTGCATCATCTGCATGGCGGTGCTCAGGTCCGCCAGCCCATGCTGCATATCGACTACCAGGCTGTCCCAGCCTTGATGGGCCATCACTTCGGCGGCCCAGGAACTGGGGATGCTCAGCCAGCCGTTGACCACCGCCCCGCCCTGTGCCCAGATGGTTTTCACCGTGTTTTCTCGCATGATTCGTTCGCCTCATTCCGCCGCAATGTCTATGGGCACCAGTGTAACGCGGGCCGTGCAGAGACGCACCTGACCAATTGATGGTGCGGCATTCTGACCCATCATAGGAACGATCCGTGTTTCTGATAAAATGACCGTAAGTCATCAGGAGCAGCGTGACAGTGACTCACGAAAAAGCGTCTCCCAGTCCGATTGCCCCACTGCCGGAACAACTTGAAGCCTTCTGTCAGAAGTATTACATTCGTAAGCTGGCGCTGTTTGGCTCTGTCCTACGCGAGGATTTTACCAACGAAAGCGATGTGGATGTGCTGGTTGAGTTCGAAGACGGCCACACTCCGGATTTTTTCGATTTTTATACCATCGAGCAGGAACTCTCTGGGCTGTCTGGGGGGCACGCGGTTGACCTCGTGACGCAGAAGGCGCTCAACCGTCACCTCCGGGATGAGATCGTGCGGACTGTGGAGGTTCGGTTTGAACAAGGATGATCGTTCCTGTCTGATGCACAGGCTGGATTACGCTGAGAAACTCCGGGTACTCGCCGGCCATACGACGCAGGATCAGTATGACGCCGATGAAACTATTCAGGCCGCATGTCGCTACTGGCTCCAGGTGATTGGGGAGGCTGCACGGCAAGTTTCACCCGCGCTTCAGGAAGCCCACTCTAGTATACCCTGGCGACCCATGATCGGGATTCGCAACGAATCGTGCATGATTATTTGGGCATTGACGATGAAACCGTCTGGAAAACCGTTCAGGATCGTATTCCCGAATTGATCCAACAGCTCGAAACATTGATTTCGACTCTGCCGCCAGCAAATGATCAAAATATCTTGTAACCAAGAATTTACATTTGTCCAGTTCAACAGGTCTTTGACAGTTTGCGGATAACCCCTCCCTGGACGTAGATTTATCTGGCGGTATCCGATCGGGTGGCGGATATTGAACTTCCTGATGGGCAGGTTATGCTAAGGGCAGAGTAGATCCGAACATCTGGAAGGACAAGGACATCACTTATGGATAATCCCCGCATCACTTCGATTGAATGGGGCGTGCTGCAAGGCCAGCGCCCGCGCACGGCGGGCCGCAATGCGCGCCTGCCTGAGCACGGCCCTACGATGCGTGACCCGATCGCCCGCATCACGCTGGAAGACGGCTCACGCGGGTTTGGATTCAGCCGCGCGAACCAGCAGCAGGCGGAGGCGCTGCTGGGCACGCTGCTGAATGACCTGATCTCGGTTGAACATGGCGTCAGTGCGGCGGGCAAGCTCATTGATTTTGCTCTCTGGGATGCGCTGGGCCAGCGGACCGGTAAACCGGTGTATGCTCTGGCTGCCGAATATTACGGCACCCCGGTGCCTGAAGCGCTGCGCGCACCCTGCTACGATACGTCGCTGTACTTCGATGATCTGGATCTGGATTCGGATGAAGAAGCCGGGGCTTTGATCGCCCAGGAAGCGATGGAGGGTTGGGCGTGCGGCCACCGGGCATTCAAGATGAAAGTGGGGCGCGGCGCGCTGCACATGCCCCTTGAAGCAGGCACCACCCGCGACATCGCCGTGATCCATGCGGTACGGCAGGCGATCGGCCCGGATATTCCGCTGATGATCGACGCTAACAACGGCTGGAATGTGAACCTGGCGAAACAGGTCCTCAGCGAAACCGCCGACTGTGATCTGTGTTGGCTGGAGGAGCCGTTCCACGAAGATGAGGTGCTCGACAACCACCTGCAAAACTGGATGCGCGAACGGCGGATTTCGGTGCTGCTGGCCGATGGCGAAGGATTGGCCTCGCCAAGATTGATGGCCTGGGCCCAGGCGGGCGCGATCGACGTGGTTCAGTATGATCTGCGCGATGTCGGGTTGACTCACTGGCTCAAAACAGGCAAACAGTTGGATGACTGGGGCGTGCGCTCTGCGCCGCACAATTACGGCAGCAATTTTGGCAATTATGCCACCTGCCACCTGGCCGGGGTGATCGCCAATTTCACATTTGTCGAGTGGGATGCTGCCGATACTCCCGCGCTGGATGCCGCCGGTTATCAACTGATCGAAGGTTTCGTTCACGTCCCGGACGCGCCGGGGTTTGGCCTGAAGCTGGATGAAGCCCTCTTTCAGCAGGCTGTAGAGGAAGGCGGCTTTCACGTCCAGCAGTAAACCCTGCGACTCTCGATTTCCGAACCGGCAGCGGTGGACTGCCGGTTTTTGTTTCTTCACGGATGTTTCGGCCTGAGGATACGATATACTGTCCAGCACGCAAGGCTTTGTCAGGTCGCTTATTTGGAAGAAGATTGAGGAAACGCAGGCGCATACGCATTTTCTGACCCTATAGCCCAAAGGAGTGACGGCAATGCCTGATTCTCAGATGAGCATCCTTGAAACAAAGCGGCTTGTGTTCCGGCGGCTGATCCCCGGCGATCTCGATGCGTTGTTCGCGCTATACCGCGACCCGGAAATTCGCCGGTATTTTCCCGAAGGCACATTGACCTATGAAGAAACGAAGGAAGAATTGGAGTGGTTTCTCAACGGACATCCCCAGCATCCTGAGTTCGGTCTCTGGGCGACCATCCACAAGGAAACCCAGCAATTCATTGGCCGCTGCGGGCTGCTGCCGTGGATGATCGAGGAGCGCCCGGAAGTCGAGGTTGCCTATTTACTGGACAAACGGTATTGGGGGCAGGGGTTGGGTACAGAGGCAGCCCAGGCTATTCTTGACTATGGCTTCGAGCACCTGCATCTATCCCGCCTGATCTGCATGGTGGACCCCAATAATGGGGCCTCCGCGCGAGTGGCGACCAAGATCGGCATGACCCTCGAAAGAGAAATGGAAGATGAAACGGGCCCGTTTCTCCTGTTTTCAACGAGTAAACGATCCGCTTGAGTCAGCCCGTTGGCGATGGCAGGTCTGTAGGGTCTTGATCACTGAAACCTCTGCTTCAATCGAAACGATCGGTACACTCAAGGCTCGTCCAGCGGGGCGGAAAGGCTGGCCGTTCATGGTCCTCATCCAGTGCCGCGCGCCGATTTGAGTTTGATCTCCCTGTGATCCACAAAACCAGTCTGTGACATTCGCGCGAATAGAGCGGTCTTAACGGTTGAATCCTGAAATGTGTAAAGGATTCGGGATCTCTTTTGCTCAAGGAGGAAAATATGCTTCGGAGATGGTTTGGTTTACTGCTGCTGGTCGCTCTATTGGCGGTCACCCTGCCGGTCATGGCCGTAAAATTTGGACAGCCCGACGGTGGGGAACACCCATATGTTGGCCTGCTCGTCTTTTACGACGAGGGCGGCACACCCCAGTGGCGCTGCACGGGCACGCTGATTGCGCCCAAACTGGTCGTGACGGCGGCGCACTGTACCGAACTGAACGGTCCGGCCCGCATCTGGTTCGATGAAGATGTCAGCATGGTGGCGGAATATCCGCTTGGCGGCGGCGATTCGTATGCCGGGCGCGCGTATGCCAGCCCCTGGTGGCAGGGCGGCCTGTACCTGCCCAACACCGGCGACGTGGGCGTCGTGGTGCTCGATCAGGAAGTCACCGGCAAAGGCAGCCTGCCGTCGCTGGCCCCGGATGGTTCGCTGGACAGCCTGGCAACCCAGCGTGGTCAGCAGGACACCACCTTTGAAGTCGTCGGCTACGGTCTGCAAAGCGTAAAACCGGCGCTGTCCTCGCTGCGCGTGCGCCTGAAAGCCAACGTGCACCTGGTCAACCTGCGCAGTTCCCTGACGGATGGGTACAACCTGCAAACCTCGAATAACCCCGGCAAGGGTAACGGCGGACCGGGCGGCACCTGCTTCGGCGATTCGGGTGGGCCGATCTTCAACAGCGATCATCAGATCGTGGCGGTCAACTCCTTCGTGCTCAACGAGAACTGCGCCGGGGCCGCTTTCGGCTACCGCGTGGATCGTGCCGAAGTCATCAACTGGGTCTACAGCCACTAATTAGTTCGTTCCTGTAACCTGCTTCCCACCCTGCAACGGGCCGCATTTTCGGATGCGGCCCACTTTTTTCCTGGTCCTCAACCGCATCACCCCTCGGGATTGTGCTATAATCCCCTCAGTGCTGGTATACCCTACAGGATGCCGGTGCGACTCTCCTGAATCGGGCACCACCCACTAAAACCGAGCGATCACCTATGAACATTCAACGGCTCAATGCGGATTCCATCCGCCAGCATTTTGATGAACTGGTCGAGCTGCTTCAAAACGCGGTCGATGATGGGGCGTCGATCGGCTTTTATCCGCCGCCGCTGGCTGCTGAGGAAGCGCGCGCCTACTGGGAAGGCATCGCCGCCGACATCCAGCACGGGCGTGTCGTGATCGCGGCGCTGGTCGAGAATCGGGTAGTGGGCTGCGTGCAGATGAAGCCGGAAACCCGCCGCAACCAGCTGCATCGCGGCGACGTGCAGAAGCTGATGGTTCACACGCAGTTCCGGCGGCAGGGCATCGGTCAGGCGTTGATTCAGGCCGTGGATCAGGCAGCGCGCGAAATAGGACTCACGCTGCTGGTGCTGGATGTCGTCGCCGGGGCGGATGCGGAGCGGGTGTATCAGCGGCAGGGCTACACGCTGGCGGGGACGATCCCCAATTATGCCCGCAGCGCTAACGGCCTGCTGGAAGCCACCGTCTATTATTACCGGCTGCTGGAGCCGTAAGGGTCATGTCAGGCGGGCTGAGCGGATGGCATTATGGCTGACGCCGCAGCAGGGCATTCAGCCACAAACCCCCCTGAGCTTCGGGGCGTCCATCGGAGTTCTGCCAGAGCTGTTCGAGGGTGAGGGCCGGAAACCGGGCGGCAAAGGCCCGGAACGTGTTGTCGTCGAAGTCCGTGAACCGGCGGCCTTCTTCGGTCTGCCGCTCGCCGCTGCCCCACTTGAACGAAGCAAACCAGACTGAACCGGGCTTCAGCGCGCGGATGAAGCGCTCGAAGACCCCCGGCAGATCGTTCAGAGGCACGTGCAGCAGGGTGGCACAGGCCCAGATGCCGTCGAATTCGCCCTCAAAGTTCATCTGGTCGAAGGTCAGGTGCTGGACCGGCTGTCCGATATAAGCGGAAGCCAGCCGCGCCATGGTCGCCGAACCATCAAAGGCGGTGACGCGATAGCCCCGGTCGAGGAACAGCTTACTTTCCCGGCCCGATCCACAGCCTGCATCCAGGATATGCCCGCCGTGCGGCACCCGCTCCAGAAAGGGCTGCAAGATATGGGGCACATTCAACCCGACCGTGCGGTCGAAAAAGTCCTGGCCGCGCTGGTCGTAATAATCGAGCGTTTTGCGGTCGCCATCGGGCACAGGCAGTGGGGATGGCTCGTTCATGAGATCGTCGTCTCCGTCTGACACAGTCCGGCGCGCGGCAGCAGCTTATTCCTCGTCCGGTTCGGACTGCCCGTTGCTGCTTTCGTCGCGCTCGTCGGCAAAGGCGGTGAAACGCATAAACGCACGTTCCTGGGGCGTCATGTCCACCGGGTATTCGTTGGCGTCGTAGGCTTCCATGATGCGGTAACCTTCTTTGATGTAACCCCGAATGGTATGCAGGCTGATGCCCATCTCGTCGGCGGCCAGATGTGCGGGCATCCCCTCGACCACGCACAGGCGGATCGCCTGCCGGATGCGGTCGGTCAGTTCGGGATACTGGCGCTGTTCGGGCAGCCGCCGGGCGCGGAAAATGCGCGGATGAAACAGACCTTCGGACACGCGGGCAATGGTGGACGTAATGACGAAATCGTGATGCAGGGTGTAGACAATTGCCCAGGCGATTTGCAGGCGCACATCGCCTTTGAGCAGAAATCCTTTGGCCCCGGCGTCCGCTGCCACTTCCACCAGCGCGGAACTGGACATCTGGCCCAGGCACAGCACCTTGACCTCGCGGATGCGTTCGCGGAGATGCTGGATCGTCTCGGCCAGGCCGCGCGGGTCATCCAGCCAGTGATCGGAATCGAGCAGGACGAC
Source organism: Anaerolineae bacterium (assembly GCA_019912905.1). Taxonomy (GTDB): domain Bacteria; phylum Chloroflexota; class Anaerolineae; order Aggregatilineales; family Phototrophicaceae. The sequence goes on along the minus strand of JAIOHO010000685.1, from coordinate 8,367 downwards.
ATTCGGCAGCTCGGCCAGCGGCGCACGGTCGATGAAGGCCCACATCTCATCCGGGCTTTCGCACAGGGTCGTGACCCGCGTGCGCCGGTCCCAGGCGAGGTAGCTGTTGATCGCCTGCAATGCATAAAAGTCGGTATCCATAATCAACACTTTGAGGTTGATATTGGTAATATCTGCTGGTGGCATTGGTTTCCCCTGGCCCGATCAAAATGGCGGTGTGCGCCGATTTGCCCTGATGCGATGCAACGAGGTAATTGTAACTCCTATTATATCCACTTTTCAGGTCAGCGGTTGGCCGGATGCGATGGCTGCCGCCAGTCCGGGGGCTGATGGCGCAGCCGCCAGCGCCAGCCAGCCGGATAGCCGATCATCTTGGCGGCATCGCCGACGACGCGAATCAGCGGCACGAGCGCTGCGGCAGCCAGACGATCCCCCGGCGATATGGCCTCCAGATGGTCGAGCACGATCGGCAGGCGGCGGTAGGGGGCTGCCAGATAGATGGCCGCGCCCGCCACCCCCAGCAGCCAGGCCAGCGGATGCAGCGCGAATCCCAGCCCCAAGATGAGCGGCGCGGCCACGAGGTAGGTGGCATAACGGATGGCGTGCCGTTTGCGCCACAGGTCCGCTTTGCCGTCGCCGCGCGCATAGCGGTAATACTGCCTGAACAGGGCTGTCAGCGACCCGCGCGGGCGAAAATAGACCAGCGCATCCGGCACGAAAGTAAACGACGCGGCCCGCTGCCTGAGGCACAGGTCGAAGACCAGATCTTCGCAATAATCCAGCCATTCCGGGTAGCCGCCGACGGCTTCCCAGGCGGATTTGCGGAAGGCTACACTGCGGCTGCTCGGTAAAAATGTCGCCGGGTCGATCTCCGCACGCAGCGGCAGCACGGTCGCGCCCATTGCGGCCTCGAAGACGGTGTGCGGGTCCGCCTGGAAGAAGCCGCTGGCAACCTGGCAGGTCGGATCGTCGCGCAGCGGCTGGGTCAGGTGTTCCAGCCAGGTGGGTGTCAGGCGCACCCCGGCGTCCGTCACGGCGATGATGTCCCCGTGTGCCGTCTGGATGGCGATATTGCGCCCCCGGCTGATGTTGCAGCCGGCTTCGACGCGCACGCGCAGCGGCAGTTGATCGGCGTAACGCTCGATCTGGCGGACGGTGTCATCGGTGCTGCCGCCATCGACCAGCACGATTTCATCCGGGGGGCAGGTCTGGGCGGCCAGCGATTCCAGCAGCGCGTGGATGCTGTCACCTTCGTTGAGGACGGTTGCAATCAGGGAGATCATCGAACGCGGGCGCGCTAACCCACAGCCAGCAGCTTGAGCAGCGCGAAGATGCCAAAGCCGACATGCGCCACCAGTGCGGCGCGGGTGGAATGAGTGCTGGCCCTCACGCCGACAATGACCAGCCCGATCAGCAGCGGCGTGGCGAACGTATGCCACAGATGACCGGGTTCGGCGGTATAGGCAATCAGATGAAACAGCCCATACAGCAGCGCATTCGCTAGCAGGCCGCCCCAACCTCCGAAAAGCTGTCGCAGGGAAGGGAACAGCACTCCACGAAAGATCAGTTCCTCGGCGGCGGGCTGCGCGATGAGCATCCACAGGACCGCCGTGACCCAGACGACGATGCTCCGGTCGCTCGTCATCACGCTGAGCAGTTCCGGCACGGGTTCAAACACGCCGGTGATGCCCAGGTCGATCAGGTCGATGACCATCGCCATGCCCAGGGCGAACAGCAGGATGATGAACAGACGTGCGCCGGTCGGACCGAGCCGCAGGGCGCTGCGCGCATTACGAAAAGCGGACCAGGTATAGACGACGGCCACGCCGCTGCCGACCATCCAGCCCAGCAGCGCCGCGCCGCCGACTGAATCCAGCAGAGTCAGCAGCACGAGCGTGCCGACAATGAGCGCCACCAGCAGTACCAACAGCGCGCCTAACGCCGCCAGAAGGCCCCAGGGCGGCGCGTCTTCGGGCGCGGTCAGTTGGCGGAAAAGTCGTGAAATCATGCGCGGTATTGTAGCGGAGATGCGGGCTGCTGTCAGCCTTACGTTTCTACAGTTCCAGGGGTTCGCCGCTGCGCTGAAGGATCAGCCGGGACAGCAGCGCGGCGATATTCCAGGCATCATCGACGCCCCGGTGATGCCGGCCTTCGATCTCCAGGCCGCACAATTCCATCGCGCGCGTCATGCCGATTTCATAGGGCAGGGCTTGCATGATGCCGTACAGACTCTTGACGTTGATATGCGCGCCGCTGAACGGGTAATCGACGCCGCACGCCGCGCACTGCCGCAGAAACAGGGTGCGGTCATAGTCGCCATAGCTGGCCCAGACGCGCTTTTTGGACAGATATTCCGTTTCCAGCAGGGTGCAGGCTTTGTGAAAGGAGATGCCCTCTTTGTGAATCTGCTTGGGAGTCAGGGAAGTCAGCTGTGTGCAGAACTCGCTGATCTTGGAGCGCTCCGGCTTGACGAGGAGGCTGCGTTTTTCAAGCCGTTCACCGCTGGCGACATCCAGCGTGCATAGCCCGATTTCGATGACTTCACTTTCCTGTCCCTCCGGCGGTGCGCCGGACCAGCAGGTTGCTTCCACGTCGATGACCAGGATGCGGTCAAGTTTGCGTGCCACGAAACCCTCTGTCTATCCCACCCATCATAAATTCCAACCTGCCATCGGCGTGGCGACGGATCGTCCTTAACCGGGCATCAACCGGTGCCGAACGTTAGTTTAAGCGAGAATTGTTAAGAATTCCAGCCTCAGGCGTAAAACGTTTGATGAACACTCAACCCTATTCGAGGGTCAGGACGGCCTCAACACGCGGTTTGCGATACTCGATTTCGGCGGCTCGGACGTGCAGATTGGGGAGGATGCTCACCTGGGCGGCGCTGTGGGTGTGGCCGCAGAGCACGGTCAGCTGCCGGTCCGGGTGCGCCGTCATAATCTCGCGCAGCGCCTCGCCGACGACCTGGCAGCCAAAATGCGGCAGATAGGCGTCGTCCGTGGGCTGGCCTTCGTGCCTACAGGCTTCCTGGAACGGCGGCACATGAGTCAGCAGGCAGACCTGCGGATAGCGCGCCAGCGCCCCCGGCAGCACGCGGGCAACATGATCCGCCGCCGCATCGCCCAGTTGGTGGAGCCGCCGCAGCCGCTCCGCTTTATTCAGGTGGACGAAATCGTCGATCAGGAGGTAATCATTGAGGACGACCTCGGACTGCTCGTAATTCCCCATGCGGCCATCGGCCCACGAATCGTGCCCGACCAACCCGACTGTGGGCGTCAGTTCGATCACGTCCACCTCGTTCAGCCAGATCAGATTGTCCGATTTGGCGCAGGCCGCGCGGATGCGGTCGCGCACATCGGCCAGGCTGCCCCGATAAAAATCATGATTGCCGAGGACGAAATAGATCGGGCGCTGGGTGTTTTTCGCCAGCCGATTCAGGTAGAAGGCTGCCGAATTGGACTCGCCGATGTCGCCTGAGATCAGGATCGCATCCGGCTCGTGACGGAGGATGTCGCTGTACAGCCGCTGCAAGCCGTGCGGCGGCACAAAATTCAGGTGAATGTCAGTCAGCCAGACGATGCGCATCATCAGAGTGTAGCGACCACTGGTTTTTCAGAGTAAGCGCTATATTGTCATAGCTAGGCATCAAGTGTGCTCTTGTTATGCCTTCTGCGCGAAGAAGCATCATTAGTCTAGTTGTTTCACTGACAGGCAAGACTATCTTCAAAAGAGGAATTTCATCGGGAGACCACTCATAGGCGCTGATAACTTCATCAAAACTTCGCCACTGACCACTCAAAATGAAGTTTTCATTTGATCTGGCATCGTAGAGAAAAAGACTGTCTTGGGCATGTAGGTATCGAAGTTGACTTTTTAGGCAATAAGGAGACTTTAGATCAGTCTTTCTGATATGAACAGTATTTATCGCCCATACTGCTAGATTCTCGGCTGATTCGTCGAATCTAACACCTTCTGCTGCAAAGTATGCAGCTACGAGAGATTTATGTGTCCAATCAAGTAAACGTGTCGGGATTCCGTGGTGTTGTGCCAACGCGACATCACAATGATAGTTTTGAAGCGCTCTTAAACTATCGGATTCTCTCCCTCTTGCAGCATTGGCTATGTACAACGCGATATTGTCACAAGCATTGTCTTTGAAGTCTGCCCATTCTTCTATGCGGCGTTGTGTTGCAAGCTGCCCAGGTATGGCCGGTAGGGAAAATCCTAGTTCATCTGAAAAGGAACTGAATTCGGTAACGAGTCTGATTTCTGCTGCATATTGCCAGAATAACTCTAAAAAATACTTTTGAGGAGCCATATTGGGATCAAAGAGATTGGTATCATAGCCTTCACGTTCGAGTCGTTTAATAATGCGATTAATAACGTATACTTGACCTAACTCTCTTGCACATTCTTGTTTGACTTTCTCGATAAGGATCTCAGCTTCTGTTCGTTTTTCATCAGGTGCGGCGACTCTTACTGAACTTGGTAGCAGAGGCCAATCTGCATTGCTTTGGCCTCGGAATACCCATGGAGAAGTCTGGCGACCTCTGGGTAGCCAGTGGCTTTTTCTAATTTGGAGATAATCAAGAAAATCTTCAGCAGACTCAAATGAGATGGTTATGTTGTCAACATCCATGACTATACCTCCCTTAACCAAGTATCGGCTAAAAGAAGCTTTTCGACCAATGACACTATCCAAACTGCCCTTGTGAATTTCGCAGACCAAATGTCATAAAGCCGGGTTCAACTGACATAGCCCCCGGTGGCGATGACCTGGACCGTCTCGCGCAGGTAGTGGTAGAGGATTCTGAATGGGTGCAGTACATAATACACGGGCAGCCAGCGCCGGTCGCTGAGTTGGTAGTGATAGCACAGCCAGTCCCCCGGCGGCAGCAGCAAACGGCCCAGGTAGCGCAGCTTGTCGCGGCGGCGGCCCATCACCAGCAGGTCAGGCAGCATGCGCTTGAACAGGGGGCGAAAATAAAAGCTGAAATCCGGGCGTGCGGTGGGCTGGAAGGAGAGGATTGCTTCCGGCGGCATATAGCGGTCATGCAGCCAGCGGCGGAAGCGGCCCGGCTGGATCGCGGCCATGACCTCGGCGGGTGCGTGGACCCCGACCAGATGCTCCAGAAACAGCAGGCTGTAGTAGACCGGCACCTGCGCCTCTTCCGTGCGAATCGTCTGTACCACCTGCGCCCAGTCTAACCGCTCCCCGTGCTGGCGCAGCAGCATGGTGACGTCCGTAAACCAGTTCATGCGCACGTACCCGTGATAATGCATGTGGGCGCACAGATGAATCAACTGGTCTTCCAGCGACAGCGTCCTGATCGTCTGCCCCTGCACCTCGATGGGAATGGCCCGCTGCCAGAAACCGTCGACATCGCGCGAGGCCAGCCCCGCGTTCAGAATGTCGTCGTAATGCACTTCGACCTTGATGCCCAGCCTTGTGTTCCAGTACTGGGTTTCATAGGGGACCGCCTCGGCGATGAGTTTGGGCGGTGGATCGGGCAGGTGATCCTGCTGCTCGAAGCCCATGCCGGTCAGCAGTTGGTGGGTCCGCGACCAGTCGCGCTCGCGCACGATCACATCCAGGTCGTTGAAGATACGTGCCGAGGGGTCAGGATACAGGCCGTAAGCCGTCATGGGGCCTTTGACCACCAGGTAATCCAGACCGGCTTCGTTCAGAACCTGCACGACCTGAGACATGGCGCGGTAGATAAGCGCCATGCGCAGGGCCGTCAGGCGATAGGTGTGAGTCACCGATTCGCGGAACTCGACCGGCGGGCAGGCGGCCTGACCGTTGGCGATCAGGTAATGATAGGTCACGCCCAGCAGCCCATTGTTACAGACCGCCGCGAACACGGCCTGCCAGTCGGCATGGGGGTGTCCTAACGGGCGGCTCAGGTCCCCTGCCGCGAAATCACGCAGGACCGCCAGCGTTTCGGGGGCAATCGGTTCTCGGCTGTAGCGATCAAAAGCGGGTATGGTTGGGGATTCCATTGCGCCTACCGGTAATACTGGGCCTGGGTTTCGAACAGCGATGCATAGGTGCCGTTCTGACCCATCAATTCGTCGTGTGTGCCGCATTCGATGATGCGCCCCTGATCGAGCACGTAGATGCGGTCGGCCATGCGGACTGTGGACATGCGATGACTGATCAGAATCGCAGACCGGCCATCGAGCAGTTCGCGGAAGGTCTTGAATACCTCATACTCCGCCTTTGGGTCGAGCGCGCTGGTCGGCTCGTCGAGGACGATGAGCTGCGAATCGCGCAGGAAGGCCCGTGCCAGCGCCACTTTTTGCCATTGGCCGATGCTCAATTCTTCGCCGCTTTCAAACAGATTTCCCAGAATGGTATCGTAACCTTTCGTCAGCCGCGTGATGACGGCATGTGCGCCGGAGCGCCGCGCCGCCGCGATAACTGCCGCATCCTCCGGCATGATCTCGGTATTGCCGAGCTGAATGTTCTCGCGGGCGGTCAGGTAATAATGGGCATAATCCTGAAAAATAACGCCAATCGCCTTACGCAGATCGCTGGCCGCATACCCATGCACATCCTGCCCATCAATGCTGATGCGGCCCCCGGTTGGCTCGTACAACCGGCACAGCAGTTTGACGAGCGTGGTTTTGCCGGAACCATTTTCACCCACCAGGGCAATCACCTCGCCAGGGTTAATCGACAGGTTGATGCCATCCAGCACCTGCCGGTCGCTCATCGGATACTGAAATGCGACCTCTTCGAACCGGATGCCAGTCTGCATCGGCTGTGGAAAGGGCCGCGGCTGCGGTGGGTCCACGAGGTTCGGTTGCAGATCAAGGAAATGATACAGGCTGGCGAGAAACAGGTTGTTTTCGTAGAGTGTCGTCATCCCGTTCAGCAGATCCTGTAAATACCCCTGACCGCGCTGGAACGCCTGGTAAAACAACACCAGGTCCCCCAGTGTATTATGGCCCAGGATCGTCTGATGCGCGATCAGCGCAAATGAACCAAATACCGCGATGGTGCTGGCAGTCTGGGCAGCCGCATCCCATGAGGCGCGCCGCATGTCCATTTTGAGGCGGATGTTACGCAGCACGCGCCGGGCCTCGTCGTAGCGGCTCATAAAGGTCGCGCCCAGGTTGAAGGCGCGGATTTCCTTGGCGTGTTCTTTGCCGGTCAGCACCCAGTCGTAATACTGCGATCGGCGTTCTTCGGCTGTGTATTCGACAAACAGGTCGTACAGCCTGCGCGAAAAACTCAGGCGTATCAAGGCTCCCGGCACCAGGGCTACCAGCAGGATGAGCACGACCGCCCAGTGAATCGCGATCAGCAGCCAGAGCACGCCCAGCAGCGACAGAAAGCTCTGAATGATTCCGGCAACCCCGTTGAGCACCACCAGCAGACGGTGCGCCGATTCGGTTTTTGCCCGAAAGAAGACATCGTAGTATTCGGCATTTTCATAGAACTCCAGGTCGATGCGAGCGGCCTGCCCATGCATCTGGTGGAAAATAGAGTCGATCACCAGGCGGCTGTGCATTCCCGACACGACCTGATAGGCATCGCGGGCGAGGATATTGGCGAGGGCGACCCCCCCGGCCACCGCGATCAGCACGACGACCTGCTGGAAAGAGGCTTCCGGGTCCGCCGACCCCAGCGCGGCGGTAATCGCATCCAGCATAAGTTTCATCAGGTACAGCGAGACGACTGGCAGCAGCCCCTGGGCAAACAGCAGGACGATGGTCGCCGCCGTCCAACCCGGCGCGGCCTGCCAGACCAGCCGCAGGGCGCGGGTAATCTGCCGGGCTGCACGAAGCAGTTTGCCTCTTAAGGCTTTGAACAAATGGATCATAGTCTAATCACGATCAGGAGAGCGGTGAAGCAGAATCAGGCGAAGCCAGCGTGTCGAGATCGCGTTCGATCATCTGCGCAATTTCACCCAGAGAGGATAGATCCGGCGGGCGCAGTAAGTAGCGCACCGCTGCCGCGCGCGCGACCAGGGCCGTATCCCGAAAATTCCGCGCGGAGGTCTGGGGATCGGAAAATTCACCCGGAAAGCGGGAGACATACAGGTAGCGCAGGATTTCAAGAAAGACATCCTGATGCGTAATTGGCTGGATGTGGATTTGCGCGGCGCTGAGCAGCGAATAGATGCAGCGCAGCGGGAGCGGTGTCGATTCGAAATGCTGGTGCGCATCCCAACCCAGTTTATCGGCGTCGTCGCGCAGGCGGGGCAGCGAGTCCGGCTGCAAGCCCAGCGATGCAACCGATTCCGGCCACAATTTGAACAGGGGATAACCGGGAATCACGCGAGGCAGAGCCGGATCATGCAGGTCGATGGCGACGATGTCATCTGCGATCAGGCGGTGCCCGCGCGCATACAAGGC